>CALBBA010000240.1 GCA_937926755.1 uncultured Collinsella sp. | reverse complement strand
GATGCTCACCCTTGCCAAGCGCCTCCAGCTCCTTGAGGTCGCGACGTAGCGTCGAAATAGAGACGCCCGGCAGCTCCTCCTGCAGCTCGGAAATCCTCGCGAGGCCCGACTTCTGCAGGCACTCTACAATTCGCTCCTGGCGCTCATACGGAATCATATTGGGAACCTCTCCAAACCACTCTGCTTCACGCTCGTTCATTTCTTTTCGAAAAGTGTAACGCACAAGCAGAATAGCGGCCGCCACCTGTTGCGATGACGACCGCTTAATCGATTGACCTACCCTCTCGTTCACAATTTGAACGAGGTTGACACACCTCGCGTAAGCGCGACGCTCTTCAAGCGAAGAGAACGACCCTAGGAGAGGCGGCGCATCCGGGGCTCTTAGGCGAGCTGATCCTCCTTGCCGGTGAAGGCGAAGGCAAGAACACCGGCCACGACGGCGGAAATGAGCATGCCGACCATAGCCCAAGCGAAGTTCATGGGGTCGGAACTCACGAAAGCCGGGAACGTAGTGACGGAACCGAAGGTGAACGCAGTGGTGACGACCTTCATGATACCGAGGAACGCGCCGCCGACGGCACCGCCGATGATCTGCGCAAGCCAGACCTTCTTGTTCTTCACGAGCATACCGAACAGCGTGGGCTCGATGATGGCGGACAGGGCGATCGATACGACACCGGTCATCGCGAAGCTCTTGAGCTTCTGGTCGCGGGCCTTGAGGAACACGCCGAAGGCGCAGCCGATAACGGCGAAGTTGCAGGCGAAGGTGAAGGGGCAGATGTAGTCGAAGCCGTTCTGAGCGATGTTGTTGATCATGATGGGGTTCACGGCCCAGTGGATGCCCATGGACACCAGCACGGACCAGCCGCCGCCAACCAGCACGCCGGCGAACACGGAGCTGCGCTCGATCAGCCAGTTGACCACGAAGGCGATGGCCTCACCAGCGTAGACGCCCAGGGGACCGATGACGAGCATGGTGAGCGGAACCATAACGATCAGGGAGATGGCGGGCAGCACGACGAGCTTGAGCATCTCGGAAACGTGCTCATCGAGCCACTTGTACAGGTACGAGTAGACCCAGACAGACAAGATGGCAGGGATAACCGTGGAGTTGTAGTTCATGAGAACCACGGGGATGCCGAAGAAGTCCGTCATGGCGCCGTTGCCCGCGTCGCCCATGAGGGCGATGAAGTCCGGGTAGAGCAGGCACGCGCCGAGCAGCGCCGACAGGTACGGGCTCGCGCCGAAGCGCTTGCCGGCGGAGAAGCCGAGCAGCACGGGCAGGAAGTAGAACACGCTCATGGCCAGGGTGTACAGGATGGTGTAGGTACCCGTGCCCTCAGCGATGATGCCGAGCTGGGCGGCCAGGATAACGAAGCCGCGCAGGATACCGGAGCCGGCCATGGCGGGCAGCAGCGGGGCAAAGATGCCGGAGATCGCGGAGAAGACCTGGCTGACGATGCTCTCGCCCTCGTCCTTGGTAGCAGCGGAGATTTCCACGCCCGAACCCTTGACCAGCGGCTCAAACTTCTCGTACAGCTTCGGGACCTCAGTGCCGATGAGAACCTGGTACTGACCGGCCTTGTTCAGCGTGTTCACAACGCCTTCGACTTCTTTGACCGCAGCGTCGTCGCAAGCCGCGTCGTCTTTGAGATTGAGGCGCAGGCGCGTCGCGCAGTGCGTCATGCCCGAGATGTTCTCGGGACCACCGACGGCGTCCAGAATCCCCTGAGCCATCGCGTTCCAGTCGCGTTTCATTGGTTACCTCCCCATTGCGCAGAAGAGCTCGCGGACAAGCTCGGCTGCCTTAATCGCGTCGTTTGCATCGATAACGGATTGGATCTTCTCCATGCTTACGGCCTCGATGGCGTCGTTGAGCAGATGGATCATCTGGTCGTTCTGTGCAGCCTCGCCGGCAGCGGGCTCGATGACCGGGAACGTGTCGAAGTAGATTGCGCTGTCGTAACCGTGCTTCTTCACGTAGTAGAGGAACTCGAGGGTCTTCACCGGCGTGGACGTACCAATCATAAGGCCATCGTCGAAGCGACCGTTGCCGTCGTTTAGGTGAATGCCGTAGAGCTTGCCCTCGCGGCCGAACAGGTCGGCGGCCATGGCAGGGTTCTCGTGCTTCATGAGCATGTGGCAGTAATCCAGCGTGACGCCCAGGTTCGGGCGGTCTGCAGCGTTGAGAATCATGCCGGTCATACCCATGGAGTCGATGAACGCGTACGCGCGCTCCTCGTAGGGTTTGTACTCAATCGAGATCTTGAGGTCGGGCGCGTAGTCGCAAACCTTCTGGAATGCGGCTACGAGCTGGTCGAAGACGCGAGCGTAGGCGATCTGGAAGCTGTAGTCAAAGCCGTCGTGGCCGAGCCAGATGGTCACCGTGTTGCCACCGGCAGTGCGGCAGTAGTCGCACGCCTCGTAGCAGAGCTCAAGGGCTTCCGCGGCAAGGGCATCATCGGCATTGCCCAGGTCACCGTTGAGGAAGGCGTTGCGGAAGCGCAGCGCGCAGCCGTTCAGCTGCAGGTCGTGAGCTGCGAGCTTGGCGGCCATGTCCTCAGCCATGACACCTGTGCAGTGCTCGGGGTAGTTGAGGTCGACGTGCGTGAGGCCCACGCTCTGGAACTCCGCGAACACGCGATCAAGATTCTTGTCGCCATCGCGAAAATAGGAGTTGATACGAGTTGCAAGCTTCATGCTTCTACGTCCTTTACCTTCGTCCTTGATCGTTTCTGCCCGTTCGAGCACCTGATCTATATCCGTAATTCGATAAGGGCCGCCGCCTGCGCGCCGGGGCTTACCCTGTGACATGTAGATTACTGCCACATAAGTTCATTTTCAATCAGTATTTTTCACTCTTTTTCTCATTGTGTCAGAGTTTTTCACCGTATAAAGCCATCTACCTTGTGGTTTTGCTGTTAATCAAGTTTGACCATTCTTGAAATTACCTGATTTTTTCTGAATTAATTTGCCGTTTATCGGTAAAAATCGACCGCTCACGGCTGACGGCGACGCAAGATGGAAGATACTTGCATGAGGAAAAGCACTGAATTCCCAGCGCCGATTCGAATGACGCGATTGGTGACGCGAGCGTCGACGGCCCGAATCTGCCGTCGGCCCCCACTAACCAAAAACGGCGCCGCTCACGCGACGCCGTCATATTCCCTGGTGCCCCCGGGCGGATTCGAAAACTCCCCCCCGCGGGGAAATTGGTGACGCGGGTGTCGACGGCGCTGAGCGCTCCGTGTTTTGGTATGTGGATATGGCAGCCATCAACCTTTCTCGGCATGTGAAACTCTAGGCACATATGAGCATACCTGAGCGACGCAACACATGCGCTCCATCTATCCCAACAAGCTCCAGCGGTACCCGCACTTCCCATTTCGTGTAGAAAAGGGCCTGTATATACTTCCCATTTCGTGTATTGAATCAGGTAACCACACTTCCCATTTCGTGTATACAGCAGCTAGATTGGGCAATCATGTCAGTATTCAGACGTACGGCCTACAATAAACTCCTCGATTGGAAAGCGAGCAATGGATCCCGAGCCATCATGCTCGAGGGGGCCCGCCGCGTTGGAAAAAGCACCCTTGCCCAAGAGTTTGCGCAGTCCAAATACAAATCCCACCTCGTGATCGACGAATCTGTTGCGAGTGAAAAAAGAAGACCGGAGACTCAACTGGTCTCCGGCCTCATTTCTAAAAAACGTCTCGTGGTTCTACTCGTGCTGTCGGGCTTCTACCAGCCTGCAGAAGTCGTTGACGCTCATGAGCCATTCCCTTTGCGCGGGCGTGTAGGTTTCGAACAGCGATGAGGGCACAACGAGGCTGAGCCTGTCCTTAGCCATAGCTCGTGTGTAATCCTCACTTACGGCGGGCTCAAGTGTTACAAGATGCTTGTCCTCGATTCTGTCAGCCTCATCAAGCACCTGACGCCAACGCTCCTTGATGGTTGTCTTGGCACCGAGCATCGTCAGTCGAGCGACAGGGAACTTGGGGTCGTGGTAATCGTCAATAGAGGGAAAGATGAAATCCGGCTTTGATTTGCCCTCGGTGTATTTCTGCGCCGAGTAGCGTATGCCCCTAGCATCGAATAGCATCGAGAGTTGATTCTCGAACGCCGTCCCCGCACGGGACTTGCGGCGCTGGAAGGCCGACATAGTGGTGCGCAGCACGCCATCAACATCAAGCGCCGAGCCAAGGTATGGCGCGAGGTCGCGCTCCAAGAGATGCCGCTCGAAGACGCGGAACAGCATCTCTTCGCGTTCGTAACAAGCGACCAAGCAGCCATCCGGGTCGCCCGTCCAATCGAGCTTTCCAAGGGTGGAAGCTGAGTAGGATGAGAAGTCTGCCCCTTTGGGGAAGGACTCGCCGAATTTCTCGATCATACCGTCGAGGAAGTTCTCCGCTGCGATCGGCATGCTAACTTCGATGCCGATGGACTCCAAAATCCTTGCGGCGATCGACGTGATGCGCGTATCCTCCCGAGCAGAGGGCGTAAAACCCTTCTCGCCAACCCCGTCGAGCGCGAAGAGCCAGCGAACTTGAGATTCCGCCGTACTCCCCGCTCGGGCAAATAGGATTACGACCTCCTTGGCTTCGTGTAGGGCCAAAACCATGAGGTCGCCCGGACGGGCCATGCCCATGGCAGCATTATCGTTGTAGTAGAGCCTATACTCAGTTCTAGTTGGATGCTTCCTGCGGGCGTCGTACCAAGTGGTATAACCATGGTCGAATATAGGGTCTGCACCATCATCGAGATATGCGAAGGTAGTTCGCATCCCCTTTATGTCATCGTCTCCGAAAAGCGCGCGCAAAGGCCCCACGCCGTTGAATTCGTGCTGGTGGCTTTTATTGGCCCCCATGATGTCAACGCCCGCGAGGGTTTTCGCGACAGCACCGTCAAAATACGCGCCAAGTACTCCATAGTCCATCCTAGAACACCTCCATCATCAACTTCGCGACCGAGCGCACGACCGGCACGGTCACGGAGTTGCCGAACTGCCTGTATGCCTGAGTATCCGACACCGGGATGATGAACTCATCGGGAAATCCTTGCAGGCGCGCGCATTCGCGGGGAGTGAGTTTACGAGGGTTTTTTCCTTCCTGCCCGACCAGAATCTCGCTGCCATCCTTGTGGTACCGGGCGGAAAGCGTCCTTGTCGTGTCCTCTGGGCCGACCATCGAGTATCCAAAGCCGTGGCCCGCCGCCTCATGCTTTTCGCGATAGGCGCGCAGATAGGCCCATAGCTTATCCGAAATGGTGTAGCGTTCGTTTGGTTGCTCTTCGAGGATTTCCCCTAGCGTATGTCCCGGTCCCGGCACCTCAAGGTCATCCCACGAGAAGGGAACTTCCTCCCTGAACCCCACGATGTAGATGCGCTCCCTGTGCTGGCACGTCCAGTTTTTTGAATCAAGCACTTTCCAGAAAATATGGTATCCAAGGTCCTCCTCAAGCGTCTGTCGTATGACCTTGAAGGTCTTCCCGCCGTCGTGACTCGTAAGGTTCTTAACGTTCTCAAGCAAGAAGGCCTTCGGGCGCTTGTCGCGTATGATGCGAGCGACCTCGAAAAAGAGGGTTCCCTGCGTTTTATCCTCAAAGCCGGTGGGTCTCCCCAAAGATTGCTTCTTCGAAACACCTGCAAGGGAGAATGGCTGACAAGGAAAGCCTGCGAGCAGGACATCGAAGTCCGGTATATCGTTTGATGCGACCTGACGGATGTCGCCCGCCGGGGTCTCTCCATAGTTCATCCGGTAGGTTTTCTGGGCGAACTTATCCCACTCGCAAGAGAAGACGCACCTACCGCCAAGCTCTTGGAACGGCATTCGTATACCGCCGATGCCCGCGAAGAGATCGCAGAAGGTAAAAGGCGCGTCGCTGCGCTCCCCTTGGTCAAATGGAGCCCCCGCATCGAGCGATGCGATAAAGGCGCATTCAGCCGCCGTTGGACTAGTATCCCCAGACTCCCAGCGCCGAACGGTGCGTTCGCCAGACGAGCCCATACCAAGGGCGGCGGCGAACTCCTTTTGGGTGAGGCCGAGGTCAATTCTCTTTTGCGCTATATCAGCTGCATTTAGTTGCATGGGACGCCTATCTTGGTTGAAAAACGGTCAAACTGTCCTGTATTTACCACAGCGTTAGTCTATCACCCCGAGCGGACATGTCTTCCCCTTGCTTCAGTCCGCCTCTAAACCCCGTAGCATCAACTGGGCTTTAGGGCCTGGACACTCTACCGGAGGGCTCTAGACGCAATTGGTGACGCGGGTGTCGACGGCCCGAATCCCCCGGCGGCCCCCCCCAACCACAAAAAGCGCCGCCCCCCCGCCCCCCGCCACATTC
>CALBBA010000239.1 GCA_937926755.1 uncultured Collinsella sp. | reverse complement strand
CGTCGCTTTGATGTCTACGACCCGCATATCGTGCAAAAGGAGCATTGGAACGACGGCGCGATCGCGGTGCGCCTCACCTGCGTCGACGATGTCTGGCTGACGGCGGGACAGCTCTATCTGTATGACATCGCGCGTCTGAGTGACACGGCGGTCGATGGACCGGGTGCGGTGCATCCGGAGGACCTGCAGGACGGCTTTGACACCTCGTGTATCAGCTTCTTTTTGCGCCTGGTCCGCGACATCATGGGCGCCCAGGGGCGCTACGTGAAGTCGCTCAACATCTACGAGCAAGAGTGGGAGTAGGGGATGTGACTGGTGCCGCCCTGCTGCCTCTGACTTTGTCTCGATCTGTAACGTTTGGCGGCTGCTTGGGCCCGTAACTGTTACAGATTGAGACGGAAGGTTGCCGGCTGCCGAAAGATCTCAATCTGTAACATCTACAGACCAAAATTCGACCTACCTGTTACAGATTGAGACAAAGGCTGGACGCGGTGCCGAAAGATCTCGATCTGTAACAACTAGAGGCTCAAAGACTGTCTTCCTGTTACAGACCAAGACATTTGTCAGCGGAGGCAACGGTGACGATAGTCCATTTGTCTGACGTGGTGGTGATGAAAGTGTCTAATACCGTTCTTAAACATAAGCAAGCGACACGTAACACCTTGGCGCGGAATAGGATGCTTGCCAGGCTCACGGAGGCGGCTGAACAAGGTGCGCTGCTCGTAACGCATGACAATACCGAGCTCATGTGGCTGCGACGCCATGTTGGAACCGACGATATCGCGGAGCCCGAGCCGTACCTGTTCTGTTTTCAGCATGATTGGGATTCGCTGACGCCGGCAGAGCGAGCGCTGAGGACTATCAAAGGGCTTGCGGAATTTCATCCCGATTGGGCGTTTTGGGGATATGACGCCGCGCTGATATGGGGTCTGGAGGTGCCGAATGATCTGCTTGGGCCACGATACCTTGTTAAGACAGGTTGCTCGGTGCCACTGAGTGCAGGATGTCGGCTGTTGCGTCCGCAGGCGGCGGGCGCACTTGAACAAGTCGACGGCGTGCAGGTGACGTCGTTTTGGCGCACGGTGGAGGATTGTCTACTGCGTGCGCCGTTCTCCTACGGGTTGGCGATTGCCGATTCTGCGCTGCGGGCGAAGAGCGTGTCACGTGGGGATTTGTGCGAGCGCCTCCGCGCCGATTGCGAGGGCAGGCGAGGGTATCGCAGGGCACAGGTGATTGCGTCGTATGCGGACGGGCTGTCTGAAAACGGCGGCGAGTCTCGGTTCCGAGCATTCTTTATTGCGTACGGCTTTCCGGTTCCGGAGCTGCAGGTGGAGTTTCGCGACCCGCTCGATCCGAGCCAGGTATTTCGCGTCGACTATTTTTGGCAGCTCGAGGACGGGACGTGTGTCATCGGCGAGCTCGACGGAAAGGGGAAGTACACCTTGCAGAACGGCGAGGGTCGGGAGCCGGTCGACCCATTCGTGGCAGAGCGTCAGCGGGAGTCCCATCTGACAATGCTCGGGCACAAGGTGCTTCGGTTTACGTTTGATGAGCTCAAGAATCCGGGGAAGCTGGTTGAGAAGATGAGGCTGGCGGGTATTCCGCGACGGCCCGATTTGGCTGAGGAGTGGAGACGTCAGTGGTATGGGCGCTGAGAGGTTTTGTCTCAATCTGTAACGTTTAGAGGTTATTTGAGCTCGTAATTGTTACAGATCGAGACAAGCCGGTGAAACGTCGACCGAATGTCTCGATCTGTAACATCAAGGGGCCCAATAACCCTGTACCTGTTACAGATCGAGACATTTCCCTAGTGTCGCTGGGGTGGGACTGCAACGTGTTCCGTCTCCCCACATCCCCTCTTCCATCCGTTAACCGATGCGTCTGCAGCAATCCAGCGGGACTAGGTGATAATGGACAAATGTTCAAGTTAATCGTGAGGGAGGAGCTCGATATGGCGTCTGCCGATCGTTCCACGTTGTTTATCAATGCGACCATTCTGGATGGTTCGGAGCATATGGAGCCGCAGCCCGATATGGCCGTGGTCGTCGAGCGTGGCATCATCACCTGGATGGGACCGAGCGCTGTGGCCCAAGCTCCAGCGGGGGCCGAGGTCATCGACCTGGCAGGGGCGTATCTCATGCCGGGTCTCATCAATATGCACGTGCACCTGTGCGGCTCGGGCAAGCCTGTCTCGGCCGGCGATGCGGGAGCGTTGATGAAGAAACTCGATAATCCCGTGGGCCGTGCCATCGTCCGCCGCATCCTCAAGGGCAGTGCCCAGCAGCAGCTGGCAAGTGGCGTGACCACGGTGCGCGGCGCGGGCGACCCGTTGTTTGCCGACATTGCCGTGCGCGACGCTATCGACGCCGGCAAGTATCAGGGTCCGCGCCTGGTAGCGCCGGGAACGGGCGTCACGGTGCCGGGCGGCCATGGCGCGGGCTTGTTCGCCCAGGTGGCCAACAGCCCCGTCGAGGCAGCCGAGCAGGTGCGAGACCTGTATGCGCGCGGTGCCGATGTCATCAAGCTGTTCGTGACGGGCGGCGTGTTCGACGCGACCGAAGTAGGCGAGCCGGGCGTGCTGCGTATGCCGGCGGAGGTTGCCGCAGCGGCGTGCAAGGCGGCGCACGAGGTGGGCCTGCCGGTTATGGCTCATGTCGAGAGCACCGAGGGCGTGAAGGCCGCGCTTGAGGCCGGCGTCGATACGATCGAGCACGGCGCTCCGTTGACACCCGAGATCCTGGAGCTGTACCGCGGCGCCGCGGGCACGCAGCTCGAGGGACGTGCGCCCAGCGTTACCTGCACGATCAGCCCGGCGCTGCCGTTTGTGTTGCTCGATCCGGGGAAGACCCATTCGACTGACACGCAAAAGAAGAACGGCGACATCGTGTGCTCGGGCATTATCGAGAGTGCTCGTGCGGCGCTGGATGCCGGCGTTAAGGTAGGCTTGGGCACGGACTCAAGCTGCCCGTTCGTGACGCAGTACGACATGTGGCGTGAGGTGGCCTATTTTGCCAAGTACGTGGGTGTGAGCAACGCCTTCGCGCTGCATACGGCTACGCAGGTCAATGCCGAGCTGCTGGGGCTGGGTGGCGAGACCGGCACAATCGAGTGCGGCAAGGCCGCCGATATCCTGGTGACGCGCAAGAATCCGCTCGATGACCTGTGCGCTCTGCGTGAGCCGATGCATGTGATGTGTCGCGGCGATCTGGTGCGCAAGCTCAAGGTGAAGCGTATTCCCGAGGTGGACGCCGAGCTCGACGCGATTATGGCCATGCCTGCCGAAGCGCTGGCTGAGGAGCTGGCCCGCGACGGTGTGGCGTAGATGTGACAAAGGTGCAGCTCCGCTGCCGCATACAAAAAGCCGAGGTCTCAACACGAGGCCTCGGCTTTTTTATCGAACAAATACTTAAGATTTGGGACAAACAAACCTGATTAATTTGTCCCGCGTGCGGGCGCTAGGAGCGGGTTTCCATCTTGGCGTGGCACTTGGGGCAGGTGACGCGGATCTTGCCTTTGCCCTTGGGGACGGAGAGCATCTGGCCGCAGTTGGGGCACTTGAGGTATGCCGTAGTTTTGCGGCCCTTCCACATCTTCTTGGCCGTGCGCTTGGCACGCTCAAAGTCTTCCTTGCTCGTTCCAGCTGCGCGCGAGGTGCTGGCCGCTGCAGTTCCACCGCCCAAGCTGGCGACGAACTTACCCAAGCCGGGGACGTTCGCGGTCGCGGCGACAAAGGCCGCGTTTTCCTTGCGACGTGCGTCGATGTTTTTGGACAGGCCGCGCAGCACGCCAATCACGATCACGACGATGGCAATCCAGCTGAGCCACTGGATGTGGGCTATCGATCCGATCATCGCGATGACAATGCCGGCAAAACCCATCACGATGGTGAGTTCATCGGCACCATTGCGGCCCTTCATAAAGTCATTCATGCAAATTGCCTTTCGTTCGATATGCTGCACGCCTTTATACCCGATTTAGAGCAAGGGGGACAGGTCAATCTGCACCAAGGTGGTGCAAACATACCTGTCCCCGATGCACCAAGAAGGTGCAAAGCAGTCCGTCCCCAATGCCCCAATTACTTGGAGAGCTTGTCGACGACGCGTTCGATCTCGGCGAGCTTGGCGGCTTTGAGGTCTTCGTCGCCCGATTCGATTGCCGAAGTCACGCAGCCCTCGATATGCGCCTTGAGCACGTCGGCGTTGATGCGCGCAATGAGCGCCTGCGTTGCCATGAGCTGCGTGGAAATATCGACGCAGTAGCGGTCCTCCTCGACCATCCGCAGGATGCCGTCGATCTGACCGCGTGCCGTCTTGAGCATGCGGGTCACCGATTTATGGTCTGCCATCATGGCGGGTCCTCGTTTCTGGTCGATCTTCCGGATGCCCCCGTCAGTTGCGGTGAAATACGGACTGTTTAAAGGCCTAGGGCGGCTCAACAGTCCGTATTTCACCGCAACTTCTGAGGATTGAGTAGGCGGCGTCTGCTACGCGGCGGTCACGGATAGGGCGTGGAACTTCTCGCCGGCGCCCTCGACAGCGGCGGCGAGCTGCTCGGGGGTCACGGTGTCGGCGCACTCCACCTGGACGGTCTGAGTCTCGTGGTCGGCGTCGGCGTCGGTTACGCCCGCAACGTTGAGCAGCGCGGTCTCGACGGTGGCGTCGCAGTGGCCGCACATAAGGCCGGAAGTCTTAATTGTGAAACGCATGGGTATTCCTCTCTGTTGTGTCGGCTTTCCCAGGCACCCGACCTTGACCTTCAAACCGTCGCTCGCGTACCAAAGTACGCGTCGCTCCTCTTTCAGGTCAATCTTGGGCACTTGGAAAACCCGTTCTAAATGGACTTAATGGTGAGCCTATTTTGCCACTTTAGGCTTAAAGGATTTCAAACGCAGGGCATTGGACACGACGCACACGCTCGACAGGCTCATGGCCGCGGCGCCAAACATCGGCGAGAGTTGCCATCCGGTGAGCGGGAAGAACACGCCCGCCGCCAGCGGAATGCCGATGCCGTTGTAGAACAGCGCCCAGAACAGGTCCTGCTTGATGTTGCGGATCGTGGCGCGCGAAAGCTCGATGGCGCGGGCGACGTCCATGAGGTCGCTGCGCATGAGCACCACATCTGCCCCTTCTTTGGCGATGTCGGCGCCGGTGCCGATGGCAAGGCCCACGTCGGCGCGCGCCAGGGCGGGGGAGTCATTGATGCCGTCGCCCACCATGGCGACCTTGCCGCCCGCATCCTGCAGTTCGCGCACGTGGCGTTCCTTGTCGGCGGGGAGAACGTCGGCGATGACCTGTTCGCTGCTCAGCCCCACGCGGCGGGCGATCGCTTCGGCGGTGACGCGGTTGTCGCCGGTGAGCATGCGCACGTCGACGCCAAGCGAGCGCAGTGCGGCGATGGCCCCGGCGCTCGTCTCCTTGACCTCGTCAGCCACGGCAACGGTGCCGGCAAGCTCGCCGTTCTTGGCAAAGAACAGCGGCGTCTTGCCCTCGGCGGCAAATTGCTCGGCAAGACCCGCGGGCACGGTAACGCCCAACTCGTTCATCAGGCGTACGTTGCCGGCTGCAATGGCGTTTTGCCCCTCGCGCGCCGTAACGCCGCGACCGGGCACGGCGGCAAAGTCCTCGACCATGCGTGCGACGATCCCGCGTGTCTCGCACTCGGCCATAATCGCCTCGGCCAGCGGGTGCTCGCTCGAGCGCTCCAACGCGGCGGCCAGCTTGAGCAGCGCCTTTTCGCTCATGGCGGGCGAGCCGTCGGCGCGCGCGGCAACCACAATGTCGGTCACGGCCGGCTTGCCGCGGGTGGCGGTGCCCGTCTTGTCGAGCACCACGGTGCCCACGCTGCGCAGGTTCTCCAGCGCCTCGGCGCTCTTGAACAGGATGCCCATCTCGGCACCCTTGCCGGTGCCCACCATAATGGCGACGGGGGTGGCCAGGCCCAGCGCGCACGGACAACTGATCACTAGCACGGCGACGGCGGAGGTAAGCGCCTCGTTGATGCTGCCGGTCAGTGCCATCCACACCGCAAAGGTCACGGCCGAGATCACAAACACCACGGGCACAAACACACCGGCGACCTTATCGGCCAGGCGGGCGATAGGCGCCTTGGTGGCATTGGCGTCCTCGACGAGCTGGATGATCTTGGCGAGCGATGTCTCGGCGCCCACACGCGTGGCGCGGAAGGTAAACGAACCGGTGCGGTTGACGGTGGCGGCGTTGACGGTGGCACCAGCGGTCTTTTCCACGGGGATGGACTCGCCGGTGAGCGCGCTCTCGTCCACGGCCGAGCTGCCCTCGAGCACCACGCCATCGACGGGGATGGACTCTCCGGGGCGCACGCGCAGGACCTGGCCG
>CALBBA010000238.1 GCA_937926755.1 uncultured Collinsella sp. | reverse complement strand
CATCGGCTGCACCATCGCCACCCATGTAGGCGTCGACGCCATCGCCATCAGCTACTGCCCTCGTTACCAGCCCATCCACTAGGGGCACCTTTACCACTTGCGGTGGAATAGGAACTGTTTTTGGCTTATCAGCCGCAAATCAATCCCTATTCCACCGCAACTTAGAAATCGGCGATCAGCCCAGCGGACCCTGAAACAGTTCCTCATGCGAGCCCATTCTCACCAGCCTAATCACTGGGTTAGTCTTATGGGGAAGATAAAGAACGACCACATCGACCAAGCCATCGGATAGGTGGAAATCGATGTGGCCGTTGTAGTTTCCGCCCGGGTTTGAGAGCTCGTGGGCGCCATACTACGCCGGAAGTGACCCATGAGCCACAAGCTCTGCAACCGCCGCTTTAAACTCACTTTTTAGCTGCGGATGCATGCGCATCGTTCGTTTGTAGTCCGCCTTAAATTGAGCCTCGACTTTAATCTCGAACATCGCTATTCCTCATCGAGGAATGACATAAGCTCATCAGCGTTATTGAATGACGGGCTATCGTCCGGCAAAATCCCCAACTCATGAGCCTCGGCGATCACCATGGCACGCCTCGTCGCCTCGTTGGGCATCTCCGCCCTTCCTACAATCTCAAAAGGAATCTTTCGCTGATTTACCAGCTGCCGAACGGCAAGATTGAGATAGGAATTGAGGCTGAGGCCGACCGAATCCAAGAACTCAGTCGCCTGCTCCTTGAGCCCCTCTTCGAGGCGAACCGTCGTAGGCTTAACCGTTGCAGTAGACATACGCGACCTCCTTGCCCTCGTCTTTTGCATCAGTATACCCAATATAAATGGCAACCTGACGTTAGATAGCATCAGATTGCCATGCATATTCATGTCGCGGTAGACACGATTGCTCTACATCAACCCGCTGAGCGCAATGTCAACGGCCTCGTTGAGGTCGTCGGTAATGTGTACCAGATCCGGGTCGAGCGGGCTAATCATACTGGCGCTCATTACCGGGCCGTTAAGCCAGTCGAACAGGCCCTGCCAGTACTCGGTGCCCACCAGCACAAGCGGCATGCGCTTGACCTTGTGCGTTTGCACCAGCGTGACCACCTCGAACATCTCATCAAGTGTGCCAAACCCGCCGGGAAAAACAATAGCGCCCGAGCTGTATTTGACGAACATGGTCTTGCGCACAAAGAAGTAACGGAAGTCCATACCAAGGTTCACGTATTTGTTGAGCCCCTGCTCGTGCGGCAGCTCAATGCCCAAACCAACTGACTTGCCGTTGACGCTCGCCGCCCCCTTATTAGCCGCTTCCATGACACCAGGACCACCGCCGGTGATAACCGCCACGCCGCGCTGGGCAATCTTACGGCCGACTGTGCGCGCCGCCTTGTAGAGCGGATCGGTCTTGGGCGTGCGGGCGCTGCCGAAGATGGTCACCGCAGGACCAAGCTCGGCAAGCGCGCCAAAGCCATCGACGAATTCTGCCTGAATACGAAGGACGCGCCACGGATCGGCATGCAACCAGTCGGTTGAATCTTCGGGCGCCAGCAGGTTGGCGTAGGTGTTGTCCTTAGGAATCATGGGGCCGCGCATAACCACGGGGCCGCGGCGGTACGTCTCGTCGTAGGCGGGCTCGCCCTCGACGTTCTCATTCTTAATCATGGGTACTCCTATCGAGAAAAAGAAAAGCGGGCGGGGTCGACGCCATGCGTCAAACACCCGCCCGAACATCAACTATTCGGTATGGTACCCACGATGCGTTATGCGCTTGCAAGGCATCGGTCAGCGGTCGCGCAGCCGACGTCAGCGAATGTGACGAGCGGCTGCCGCTCAGCCTTTGCCGTTGCCCACGCTCTGTAAGCGCGCCTGTCGCCCTTAGTAATCCACCGCGGCAGGACTATTCATCCAATCGCTCACGAATGCGCCGTAACGGCCCTCGATAATGGCCTGACGGGCACGCTGCATAAGGTTGAGCAGGTAGTAGATGTTGTGCATCGACAGCAGAATGCCGCCGAGCATCTCCTTCTGCGTGACCATGTGGCGAATGAGTGCGCGGCTGTAACCGCCCGTGCACACCGGGCAGGTGCAGGTGGGATCGATGGGGCCGTCGTCGTGCGCAAAGCGCGCGTTGCGGAAGTTGAGGCGACCCTCACTCGAAAACGCCGTGCCCATACGGCCGGTGCGCGTCGGTAGCACGCAGTCGAACATGTCGATGCCCACACCCACACCGCGCACGAGGGTGGTGGGGTTGCCGACGCCCATCAGGTAGCGCGGCTTGTGCTTGGGCATGTACTCGCTTACGAGCGGTGCCAGGGTCTCGAACATGGTCTCGTGGTCCTCGCCCACCGAGTAGCCGCCGATGCCGTAACCGGGGAAGTCGCCGCACTCCTCCAGATGGCGCAGCGAGCGCAAGCGCAGGTCCAGGTGCATGCCGCCCTGAACGATGCCAAAGAGTGCCTGGTCGTCGCGGGTATGCGCCTTATAGCAGCGCTCGGCCCACATGCTCGACAGCTCAACGGCGCGCTCAACGTAGGCGCGCGTGGCGGGATAGCCCGGGCACTGGTCCAGCTGCATGCAGATGTCGGAGCCGAGCTTCATGGCGATCTCCATGTTGTCCTCGGGTGTCCAGAACACGTGGCGGCCGTCGTAATCGTTGACGATAAAGCGCACGCCCTCGTCAGTGAGCTTGACGGCATCGTTGTGACTGAAGACCTGGAAACCGCCCGAGTCGGTGAGGATAGGGCCGTGCCAGTTCATAAACTTGTGCAGGCCGCCCAGCTCGGCGATGGTGTCCTCGCCGGGACGCATGGACAGGTGATAGGTATTGGCAAGCACGATCTGGGCGCCGAGCTGTTTGACGGTCTCGGTAGGAATGCCCTTGACGTTTGCCTTGGTGCCCACGGGCATGAAGATCGGTGTCTCGATGTCGCCGTGCGGGGTGTGCAGCACGCCGGCACGCGCATGCGTCGTCGGGTCCTCGGCGATCAGGTCGAATTTAAAAAGGCTCTGGTCCATAAACTGGAACTCCTTGGTTGCGGTTCATACGCAAACCATTATACGGGCAACCCGCAAAGAGCACCGACTCGACAGAAACTGGTGCAAAGGAAACCTGCCCCTTGCGACAACGGATCATTTCCGACAGCCACAGCAACGCCGATGCTATGGCACCGACAGACACTATGACCCAATCCGAGGGCACTAAAAAGACAGGAGCCCCCGCTCGTGACCGCGGGTCGGGGCTGCGACAATGATGTTGAAGTGCC
>CALBBA010000237.1 GCA_937926755.1 uncultured Collinsella sp. | reverse complement strand
GCAGCTTAATGGCAGTCTCGACTTTTTCCTGATCGACCATCTGGGCCTCACTTTTTCGATTTCGCGTTCGCACTATGGTACCACGACGGCACGCAACCTCTGCCAGCTACATAGTATGGGTCGAATAGACCGGATCATCACGCCAAAGCTCCACGGCGTCGCAAAGTGCAACGTTTTCACGCTCGGCACGGGCACGCGTGGCATTCATATCAATCACGCGCTGATTGCTCGAGCCCCTAAAGCGCAACGAGATATCGTACAGATCTTGAACGAACGGACCGTCCACCAACATATCGAGGCAGGCGAGAATGCGGCCCGTCACCTCGGTATGATGACGACCGCCCGGCATAAGCTCCTCGAGTACGTCGCCAGTAAAGCACCAAATGGTCTTTCCCGACCCCACAGGATAAGTGGCGCGAACGCGCTCAATGAAATCAACGAGCCCCGCCTGGTTCTCGGGTTCCATGGGCTCCCCGCCCAGAATTGTCAGGCCATCAATAAAAGGATGGTCGAGACTCTCGATAATCTTGTCCTCGACGGCACGATCGAACGGCTCGCCCGCAGCAAAGTCCCACGCGGCAGAGTTAAAGCAGTTCTTGCACCCACGACGGCATCCACTCACAAACAGAGAAGTACGAACGCCTTCACCATCGGCAATGTCGAAATACTTAATGTTCGCGTAGTTCATAAGTAACCTTCCTGGGGGTCTGGAGTATATCATTCCGTCCTCAAACATTCTCGGCCTTTGGCCTGCGAAACTGCGGGCGGAACGATATACTCCAGACCCCTCGCGAGCAACACTCAATGAACGAAGCGAACATCGAGTATAGAGTTCGAGGTCCAATAAAAAACTTGTTGCAGCTCAACCGTTGCTGCAAGCAAACCGTTATTGCAAGTCGACTCATTTCCGCTAAGAACTTCGAGGAGTGAGCAGACTGCGCGCTGCATCTCAGCTACATCAACTTGGCCGCCCCGTAGCGAGGCCCCGGACCTTTGCTCGATATGAGTTCCGCACGAACAGGAGGCGCCAGTGGCGCCTCCGTCGTGAGCCAGGACTGTCCGAAATAGCGAGTAAAGGTCCGGGGCCTCGCTACGGGGCAGCCTGGGATGGTTATTAGAGATGCAGCACGCGGTCGCGGATCTCCTCGGTTCGACCCTGGTTCCAGAACTGGGTACCGATGTAGCCGCACGTACGACGAGCGACGTTCATCTTCTCCTGGTCGCGGTTGCCGCAGCTGGGGCACTCCCACACCAGCTTGCCGTCATCCTCGACAATCTTGATCTCGCCATCGTAGCCGCACACCTGGCAGTAATCGCTCTTGGTGTTGAGCTCGGCGTACATGATGTTGTCGTAGATGTACTGCATCACGCGAATGACAGCCTTGAGGTTGTCCTGCATGTTGGGAACCTCGACGTAGGAGATGGCACCGCCCGGCGAAAGCTGCTGGAACATGCCCTCAAACTTGAGCTTGTCGAATGCGTCGATCTCCTCGGACACGTGAACATGGTAGCTGTTGGTGATGTAGCCCTTGTCCGTCACGCCCGGGATGATGCCAAAACGACGCTGCAGGCACTTGGCGAACTTGTAGGTCGTCGACTCAAGCGGGGTACCGTACAGCGAGAAGTCGATATCGCTTTCGGCCTTCCACTCGGCGCACTTGTCGTTCATGCGCTGCATGACGGCCATGGCAAAGGGCGTACCCTCCTTCTCGGTGTGGCTGTGGCCCGTCATGTACTTGACGCACTCATACAGGCCGGCATAACCCAGACTAATGGTGGAGTATCCGCCCACGAGCAGCTTGTCGATCGTCTCACCCTTTTTCAGACGAGCGAGGGCGCCGTACTGCCAAAGAATCGGTGCGGCATCAGAAAGCGTACCCATCAGGCGCTCATGACGGCACAGCAGGGCACGGTGGCACAGCTCAAGGCGCTCGTCGAAGATCTTCCAGAACTTGTCCATGTCCTGATGCGAGCTCAGCGCGACATCGGGCAGGTTGATGGTCACAACGCCCTGGTTAAAGCGACCATAGTACTTAGGCTTGGTCGGGTCATAGTTCAGCGCGTTGGCCACGTTGTTAAATCCGTTACCGGAGCGGTCGGGCGTCAGGAAGCTGCGGCAACCCATGCAGGTATAGCAGTCGCCGTTGCCCGCGGTCTCGCCCTTCGACAGCTTGAGCTCGCGCATCTTCTTCTCGGAGATGTAGTCGGGCACCATGCGCTTGGCGGTGCACTTCGCAGCCAGCTGAGTCAGGTAGAAGTACGGGGAATCCTCGTAAACGTTATCGTCCTCAAGCACATAGATAAGCTTGGGGAACGCCGGGGTGATCCACACGCCGGCTTCGTTCTTAACGCCCTCATAGCGCTGACGAAGCGTCTCCTCCACAATCATGGCAAGGTCGTGCTTCTCCTGGGGCGTACGGGCCTCATTGAGATACATAAAGACCGTCACGAACGGCGCCTGGCCATTCGTGGTCATAAGGGTCACGACCTGATACTGAATCGTCTGGACGCCGCGACGAATCTCATCGCGCAGGCGGTCCTCAACGACCTCACGGACCTTCTCGGCAGACGCAGAGACGCCAAGCTCCTCGAGCTCGCGGGCAACCTCGCCACGAATCTTCTGACGGCTCACCTCGACAAACGGAGCCAGATGGGTCAGCGAAATCGACTGACCGCCGTACTGGGAAGATGCGACCTGGGCGATAATCTGCGTCGCGATATTGCAGGCAGTCGAGAAGCTGTGCGGCTTCTCGATCAGCGTGCCCGAGATAACGGTGCCGTTCTGGAGCATATCCTCCAGGTTCACCAGATCGCAGTTGTGCATGTGCTGGGCAAAGTAGTCGGAATCGTGGAAGTGGATCAGACCCTCCTGATGTGCCTTTACGATCTCCGGGTCCAGCAGCAGACGGGCGGTCAGATCCTTGGAGATCTCGCCGGCCATATAGTCGCGCTGTACACTGTTGACGGTGGGGTTCTTGTTGGCGTTCTCCTGCTTGACCTCTTCGTTCTGGCACTCGATCAGGCTCAGAATACGCTCGTCGGTGGTGTTGGTCTGACGCTTCAGGCTCTGGACGTAGCGGTAGGTGATATAGTGCCGTGCCACATCGTGCGCCTGAATGTCCATCAGCTGGTTCTCCACCAGATCCTGCACCTCTTCCACGCTGACTGCGCGGTTAAGCTGCTGGCACTGGTCGGTAACGGCTGCGGCGATCTGGGTGATCTGCTCCCGGCTCAGGCGAGCCTGACCGCCCACGGAATCGCTGGCTTTGGTAACGGCGGTGATGATCTTGGTAATATCAAAAGGAACTTCTGCACCGTTTCGTTTGATGATCTTCATCGGTTCTCCTCCTTCTATATAGGCGCATTGTGAACGGGTACCTCTTACCATAAGAGATACCCGTCTGCGCACAACGATATCCAACAAACTGAATGTAGCTCTATTTTATCATTATCTAGTGGCAAGTCAAGCAAAATACCACTATATTTTGCGTTTTGTAGCAATCGCCAAAAATCGTGGATATTTTTCGGGACAAAATTTTGCACGGAAACTCTTGACAGAGCGACTTGCTTTCCGGCGAGTAATATCAGCCGCCGTCTATACCCGGTTGGGATTTGCTCTGCCTATATAATGTAATAATATAAGGCTGAACCCTCTCAGGCGCTGCGCGCCAGCTCCCCCGAAAGGGGGAGCTTTTGTGCATCTTCCGATCAGCGCCAATAAAGCTCCCCCCGAGAGGACAGATTTCCCCCGGCCGGGGGAAAATGTCACCGCAGGTGACAAAAGGGGGAATCTGGCATCGCGCAGCGATGCCTGAGAGGGTTCGTTGCGGTTGGAGTTTTGCCCCCACCCCCCACCGCAAAGAAATTGGAAAAAAGATGTCAAAAAGTGTTGACAAGATTGC
>CALBBA010000236.1 GCA_937926755.1 uncultured Collinsella sp. | reverse complement strand
GGGCGGCGGGCCGCGCGGGGGGGGCGGGCGCGGGCCCCCCCCCCCCCGCGGCGGCCCCCCCCCGCCATAAACGGGGAGTCCTCGACCATATTGGCAAAGCAGACAAACTTGGAAGCGCCGACGGAATCCTGGTCGGCCGTGAGCTTGGCGGCGTCGATGATGGTCTGCGCAGCCATGAGTACGGCGTCCATGTTGATGCCGGCACGCAGGCTGGCGACGTTGACGCTGGAACAGACGCGGCTGGTGGTAGCGAGCGCCTGGGGGATGGACTGGATGACGCGGCGGTCGGCGTCGCCAATGCCCTTCTGGACGAGCGCGGAGAAGCCGCCCAGGTAATCGATGCCGAGCGTCTCGGCCGCGCGGTCGAGGGCATGCGCGATGGGGGTGAGGTCCTCATCCTTGCAGCACGCGGCGATCTGCGCCACCGGGGTGACGGAAACGCGCTTGTTGACGATGGGGATACCGTACTCGCGCTCGAGGTTCTCGGCGGTCTCGACCAAGTGCTCAGCCGTGTGCGTCACGTGGTCGTAGATCTTCGTGCACATGCGGTCGAGGTTCTCGTCGCCGCAACCCATGAGCGAAACACCCATGGTGATGGTTCTGATGTCGAGGTTCTGCTCCTCAACCATGCCGCGGGTTTCCGCGATTTCTGCAGGCGTGATCGCCATCCTTGCGCTCCTATCTGCCAAAACGAGCATAGTCCCATCTATTCTAACGTGCCGCACGCGTCTCGTGGCGCGTGCGGCACGTTTTGGTGCTCGGTTGTTTCCGTTGTGTTACTGTCCAAAGACCTCTTCGGCGATGCGCGCGCTCTCGGCGGCGTCCTTGGCGTAGTAGTCTGCGCCAATCTGTTTGGCGTATTCGGGGGTGAGCACGGCGCCGCCCACGATGATCTTGACGCCCGGGACCTCGGCATGAAGCAGCTTGATGGTCTCCTCCATGGCGACGACCGTGGTGGTCATAAGCGCCGAGAGGCCGACGAGCTTAATGTCGCGCTCCTTGACGGTCTTGAGCACCTCCTGCGGATCGACGTCGCGACCCAGATCAAAGACGGTATAGCCGTAGTTGTCGAGCAGCATCTTAACGATGTTCTTACCGATGTCGTGGATATCGCCCTTGACGGTGGCCACGCAGATCTTACCCTTGTCGGCAATCTCGCCGGCGGGCATCAGGCGTTTGATGGTATCGAAGCCCACGCGCGCGGCCTCGGCCGAGGCCATGAGTTGCGGCAAGAAGAACTTGCCCTGGTCAAAGAGGACTCCGACCTCGTCGAGGGCGGGGATAAAGTGGTTGTTGATGAGGTCCATGGCGTCGTGGTCGGCCAGCAGGCGTTCGGTCTCGGCCGCGATTTCGCCCTTGCGACCCGAGACGACCATGTGGCGGATGGGGTCGTCATCGGCTCTTGCGGTGGTGCTTGCGGCAGGCGCGGCATCGCTCGATGCTGACTGAGCGGCCGCCGGGTTGGCGGCAATCTTGTCCGGGTCGGTCCAGCCGGCGTAGCGCTCGATGTATCCGGTCGAGCCCTCGTCCTCAACGCTCAGCACGCGATAGCTGTAGACAGTGTCCATAAAGCGCTTGGAACCCGGGTTCATGATGGGGGCGTCCAGACCTGCACCAAAGGCGGCGGCCAAAAAGACCGAGCCCAGCAGCAGGCGCGCGGGCAGGCCAAAGCTGATGTTCGATACGCCGAGTGCGCACTTGACGCCCAGGCGCTCCTTGCACAGGGACATGGCGCGTAGAATCTGCTCAGCCTGTCGCTGGTTGGTCGAGGCGGTCATGACCAGGCAGTCGATGAGGATACGGTCCGGGCCGATGCCGTAGCGGGCAGCCTCGGCCACGATGCGCTCGGCGATGGCAAAGCGGGCCTCGGCGGTATCGGGGATGCCGCCTTCGTCGAGCGTGAGGCCGACGACGTTGGTGCCGTAGTGGGCGACCAGCGGGAAGATCTCGTCCATGATCTGCTGTTTGCCATTGACCGAGTTGATGATGGGCTTGCCGGCGTAGCGACGCACGGCGGCCTCGACGGCGGCGGGGTCGGTGGAGTCGATCTGCAGCGGCAGCAGCGTGGAGCCTTGGAGCTGCTCGGTGGCCTGTTGGATAATCTTGACCTCGTCGATCTCGGGCAGGCCCACGTTGACGTCCAGGATGTCGGCGCCCTGCTCCTGTTGGCTGATGCCCTGGCTCACGACGTAGTCCAGGTCGCCGTCGCGTAGGGCCTGCTGCAGGCGCTTTTTGCCGGTGGGGTTGATGCGCTCGCCGATGACGGCGATCTTGTGGCCGTCGCAGGGAAGGTCCACGACCGTCTGGGCGCTCGTGACCGACATGCTGGGCTTGCGATGGCGGGGACTGGGCGTGTGGTTATCGATGAGCGTGCGGAGTGCTGCCATGTGTGTGGGCGTGGTGCCGCAGCAGCCGCCGACGACGCTCACACCATCCTCGATCATGCCGGCAACGGCCTCGGCGTATTCGGGCGCCTGGATGTCAAAGACCGTGTTGCCGTCGTCGTCCACATGGGGGAGTCCGGCGTTGGCCTGCACCATGACGGGCTTATCGGTCACGGTGAGCATGCGCGCTGCCAGGCCGCGGAGCTCTGCCGGACCCTGGCTGCAGTTGATGCCTAGAACATCGGCGCCGATGGCGTCGAGCGTGATGGCGGCGACCTCGGGGCTCGTGCCCAGGAAGGTGCGGCCGTCCTCCTCAAAGGTCATGGTGGCAAAGACGGGCAGGTCGGAGTTCTCGCGGCAGGCGAGGACGGCCGCCTTGATCTCGGCCAGGTCGGTCATAGTCTCGATAATAAAGAGGTCCACGCCCGCGGCGACGCCGGCGTGCACTTCCTCGGCAAAGAGGTCGTAGGCTTCGTCAAAGCTAAGCGTGCCCAGGGGGCGCAGCAGGGCGCCGATGGGGCCGATGTCGCCGGCGACGTAGCGGGCGCCGGCGGCGCGGGCGCAGGAAACCGCGGCTGCAAAGACGTCGGCCACGGTAGCAGCGCCGTCGAGCTTGTGGGCGTTGGCGCCAAAGGTGTTGGCGGTGATCACATCACAACCGGCCTGGACATACTGGCGCTGGATATCGGTGATGACCTCGGGCTCGTCAAAGTTGAGCAGCTCGGGCAGGGCGCCGGCCTTCATGCCTGCTGCCTGCAGCATGGTGCCCATGCCGCCATCGAATAGCAGATGTCCCGTGCCCTCGATCGCTGCACGCAGACGCTCGTCCTTGATGCGCAGCTCGTCAATCGTGCGCAGCTTGTACGAGGCGCCGTTGCGGCGGGCGGCATCAACCGGTGCCGCCAGCGCGGTGCCATCGGAATCATGAGTGATAAGCGGGGTGAACATCGAGGGCTCCTAATGGTTGGAGTAGCAGGTGGTATGGGCGGCGCGGAAGCGGCAGTGCTCGCGCATACGGCAGATATTGCAGGTGGGACGGGTCTGGGCATCGTGGACCTCGCCATCGAACAGACCGATTACCGCGGTCACGCTCTTGGTGGGCATGAGCAGGCTGGTGGGCGTGACGGTAAGCCCGATGAGCCGCGTGGCGTTGAGCGCATTGACGATCGAGCGCTGGGCCGAGAGCGGGCAGTCGCCGTAGCCGGGACTAAAGCGCCAGTTGCCGGCGAGCCCATGAACGGCGGCGTCCGTCTTGACCTGCTGGTCCATTTGCTCAACGGCGGCTTCCACGTAAGCGGAGCACGCGGCGTCGAGCACGGCGCCCTCCAGGGGATGTTGGGCTCCCGTGGTGCGCAGGCGACGCTCGGCGTCCATGCCGAGGGTGCATGCCATGAGCGCGGCAAAGCGGGCATCTTTGAGATGTCGATAGATATCGCGACCTCGCAGCTCAACGTTGGTGCCGACCAAGCGAATGCAAGGCTCACTTTGTTCGTCCACGCCCGTGGCATCGACGGCAAATACGCGGCGCACGCCACGGGGCTCAATGTCAAGTTCCAGACGCTCGACCACAAGCTCAATACGCTGCGACAGCTCGGGCTCAATCTGCTGGCCGCCGTAGCCCAGATACCGCAGCATCTCGGCACGGTCGACACGGGGATG
Organism: uncultured Collinsella sp.; assembly: GCA_937926755.1. Lineage (GTDB taxonomy): Bacteria > Actinomycetota > Coriobacteriia > Coriobacteriales > Coriobacteriaceae > Collinsella. The sequence goes on along the minus strand of CALBBA010000236.1, from coordinate 3,592 downwards.
GTGCGCAGCATCGACACGGTAAAGCGCCGGCGACGCAAGGTCGGCCGGCACTTCGACAGCGGTTGTATCGATGTGCGGTTTTTCCATTACCCCAGGCGCTCCATAATGGTCGCGGCGATCGCAGGACGGTTCATAGTGTACAGGTGCAGGCCGTCGGCGCCGTGCTCCTTGAGGTCGCAAAGCTGGCGGGCGGCATAATCTACACCGGCTGCCTGCAGGCTCTCGGGGTCGTTCTCGTACTTGGCGAGAATCTTGATGACGGGGGAGGGCAGCGACGCGCCGCACATAAAGACCATGCGGCTGATCTGCGACTTGCCCATAAACGGCATGATGCCCGCGGTAATGGGCACGGTGATACCGGCCTTGTCGGCAAGCTCGCGAAAACGGTAGAAGCACTCGTTATCAAAAAAGAGCTGCGTTACAAAGAAGCTTGCGCCGGCGTCCTGTTTTTGCTTGAGGTGTTCGACCGAGAGGTTGAGGTCCTCACAGGCGATGTGGCCCTCGGGGTAGGCTGCGGCGCCCACGCAAAAGCCGGCGTCGACGAGCTCGGGGATGAGGTCGCGGGCGTAGGCGTAGTCGGAGGCGGGCTTGTCGTCCTCAGTCGCGCCGGCAGGGAGATCGCCGCGCAGGGCCAGGATGTTTTCCACGCCGGCGGTGCGGTACTCGTCGATCTTGGCGGCGATATCGGCGCGCGAGCGGCCCACGCAGGTAAGGTGTGCCACCGAGGGTGTATCGAATTCGCTCGTAATCATATGCGCGATGGGGGCGGTGGTGGCACCGTTACCCGAGCCGCCAGCGGAACAAGTGACCGAGACAAAGCTCGGCGAAAGCTTGCACAGATTGCCTGCCACCTCGCGAGCCGTGTCGAGGGTAAGCTCGCCCTTGGGCGGGAACATCTCAAACGAAACGGGTGCGGTGCCCTGGGATGCTGCCTGCTTAAAAACCTCGTCGACGCGCATATCGTGCTCCTTTAGATACGTAATAGTGTGATGTGTTGTAAGGATTCTACAGCACCACTGTGTCACGGTGGAGTTTCACTCGCTATTTGGGGATACCAATCGAAAATGCTTTGCTATCGGCATTCCCTATAACAGGGCGGTCAATCTAGGATGGGGCTATAAAGACTGGTATCTTATGTGAAATACCAGTTAATAGAGCCCCATCCCAAATTGACTACCCTTAAACCATGGGGAGAGGTCTGCAATTTATACAGTTGATTGGCTGTTGAGGGTGGCAACGCCGTCGCGATGCGGTAACCTCATTGATTGGTTTCGCGACAGCAACATAACGGTAATGTTGCGGAAACACGGCGAGTCTAAGCTATGACTCGTTCGTTAGTAATCAACACCGCTTCTCACGCGGTGCCGATACGAAGGGAGTTCCGTATGGCCGAACTTACTGACCGCTTCGGGACCATGGTGTTCTCGGAGGAAGTCATGAAGGACTACCTCCCCAAGGACATTTGGAAGCGCCTTGCTGCAACCCTCGAGGACGGTGAGCCGCTCGACCTGGATGTGGCCAACGCTGTTGCCCACGCTATGAAGGTCTGGGCCATCTCCAAGGGCGCTACACACTACGCGCACTGGTTCCAGCCGCTTTCGGGCATTACTTCCGAGAAGCACGACAGCTTCCTCGAGCCCAACCACGACGGCACCGCCATTACCAAGTTTACGGGCAAGAACCTCATCCAGGGCGAGCCGGACGCCTCCAGCTTCCCCAACGGCGGCCTGCGTGCCACCTTCGAGGCCCGTGGCTACACCGCTTGGGATCCCACCAGCCCCGCATTCATTAAGGACGATGTCCTGTGCATCCCCACGGCTTTTTGCTCCTACACGGGCGAGGCCCTGGACAAGAAGACCCCGCTGCTGCGCTCCATGACCGCACTCTCGCGTGAGTCCAAGCGCGTTTTGGCGCTGTTTGGTAAGACCCCCAAGAAGGTCGTTCCTTCCGTGGGCGATGAGCAGGAGTACTTCCTGATCAAGAAGGACGCTTACCGCAAGCGCAGGGACCTGGTCATCACCGGGCGCACCCTCTTTGGTGCTGCTCCCTGCAAGGGCCAGGAGCTCGAGGAGCACTACTTTGGCGCTATCCGCCCCACCGTCTCGTCCTATATGAAGGACCTGGACGATGAACTGTGGGCGCTTGGCATTCCTGCCAAGACCAAGCACAACGAGGTCGCTCCCTGCCAGCATGAGCTCGCCCCTGTCTACGGCGAGGTCAACGAGGCCATCGACCAGAATCTGGTCATGATGGAGAAGATGAAGCTCATCGCCTCCCGTCACGACTTGGTCTGCCTGCTGCACGAGAAGCCCTTTGAGGGCATCAACGGTTCGGGCAAGCACAACAACTGGTCGCTTGGCACCGAGTCCGAGAACCTGCTCGACCCGGGCGACACCCCGCTCGACAACCTGCAGTTCATCGTCTTCCTCACCGCGGTGATCGAGGCCGTCGATAACTATCAGGAGCTCCTGCGTGCCTCCGTTGCCTCGGCCGGCAACGATCATCGTCTGGGCGCCAACGAGGCTCCTCCGGCGATTATGTCTATCTTCCTGGGCGACCAGCTTACCGAGGTCGTCGAGAAGATCATCGATGGCAAGGCTTCCGTCCATGCCACACGCGGCGTGCTCGACCTGGGCGCCGATACCCTGCCCAAGCTGATGCAGGACAACACCGACCGCAACCGCACCTCCCCGTTCGCTTTCACCGGCAACAAGTTCGAGTTCCGTGCCTGCGGCTCCGAGCAGAACGTCTCCGATTCCAACCTGGTGCTCGATGCCGCCGTGGCCAAGTCGCTCAAGTCCTTCGCCGACGCACTCGAGGGTACGCCCGAGGACAAATTCCAGGACGCCGCGCTCGAGTACTGCAAGAAGGTGCTGACCGATCACCAGCGCATCCTGTTCTCCGGTGACGGCTACTCCGATGAGTGGCCCGTCGAGGCCAAGAAGCGCGGCCTTGCCAACAACAAGACCACGGCCGACGCCCTGCCCGCCTTTGTTTCCGATAAGGCCATTGCGCTCTTTGAGGAGACGGGTGTTCTGACCAAGGCCGAGGCTCAGTGCCGCTACGACTGCAAGCTCGAGAAGTACAACAAGCTCATGAACATCGAGGCCACCACGATGGTTCGCGAGGCGCGTCGTACCTATCGCCCGGTCATTACCGCCTATGCCACCAAGGTCGCTAAGGGCCTTGAGACTATTCGTGCCGCCGGTGCTGAGGCCGCCATGCAGTGCGAGCAGAACACGCTCAACAAGCTCTGCAACGGTATCACTGCCATCAACGACTCCATCAAGGCGCTCGACGTCGTGCATCAGAAGGCCGAGGCTCTCGATGGCCAGGAGCAGGCCAACGTGTACGCGCACGAGGTCGTTCCCGCTATGGATGCGCTGCGTGCCGCCGTGGACGCAATGGAGGAGATCGTGGCCGCCGACTACTGGCCGGTCCCGACCTACGACGACATCCTGTTCTACGTGTAGAGCGTAACTGACATATCGTTACGGTATTGAGCCGGGGTCCGCATCATGCGGGCCCCGGTTTTTGTTACGGGCTTTAGCCTGTGCGGGGCGCGCAGCGCGCCGCATCAGAAACCACCCGC
>CALBBA010000235.1 GCA_937926755.1 uncultured Collinsella sp. | reverse complement strand
AAGCTGCTGCTTGAAGGTATAGGCGAGGAGCCGTCTCGTGAGGGGCTGCTGGAGACGCCGGCACGCGTTGCCCGTATGTATAGCGAGATTGCCGGCGGTATGGACCAGAGTGCCGAGGAGCATCTGTCCAAAACCTTTGCTGTCGCTTCGAATGATTTGGTTATCGAGCGCGACATCACGTTCTATTCGCTGTGTGAACATCATCTGCTACCGTTTTATGGCAAGGCCGCCATTGGTTATATCCCTAACGGTCGGGTGGCTGGGCTTTCCAAGCTCGCCCGCACGGTTGAGGTTTATGCCCGCCGTCTGCAGCTGCAGGAGCAGCTGTGTGCGCAGGTTGCCGACGCTCTCATGGATTATCTCGCTCCCCAGGGAGCGATTGTGCTCATGGAAGCTGAGCATATGTGCATGACCATGCGCGGCGTGCAAAAGCCCGGCACCAAGACTGTAACGCTCGCCCGCCGCGGTGTCTTTGAGACCGATCCGGCGCTCGAGGAGCGATTCTTTAGGATGCTGGGACGCTAGCTATGAGAGTCGTTAACGACTTTACATCGAATACGGACGAGGGAACACTGCGTCGCGGTTTTATGGCTTCGGGCCTGACTCCCTTTGGTGCCATGCCTCGCATTGATTATATTTGTGCCAACGGGCTGTTCCGGCGGCACTTGGGCAACATTGCACGGTTGGAATCGGGGCGCATCTTTTGCCGCCACGGTATTGACCACCTGCTGGATGTTGCCCGTATTATGTGGATCAAGAATCTCGAGGAACAGCTCGAATTTGACCGCGAGGTCATCTACGCCACGGCACTTCTTCACGATATCGGCAAAGATGAACAGTATGAATCGGGTATATCCCATGATGTTGCAAGCGAACGCGTCGCTGATGCGATCCTCGGCGGCATGCCCGATGACGTGGCGTTTGAGCCGGCCGATGCCGCAGCCATTAAGACGGCCATTCTGGGCCATCGAAAGCTGCGCGTGAACAGCCAACCGCTTGAGCGTCTGCTCTATGCAGCCGACAAGGCGTCACGCGCCTGCTTTGCATGCCCCGCGCGCAATGCTTGCAACTGGAGCGACGATAAAAAGAACCTGTCGATTCGCGTGTAGCCGGTATGCGCGATCGGGGTTCTAAACGAAGGAGACGATCGCGATGAGTAACAAAAAACTGCCTGAGAATGCCACCAAGACCGAGGGTGCTGAGCTCGCTCGTCGTGGTAGGGGCGAAATTTCTGCTGCGACGGCGGTACCCCATGTGAGCTATGACGACCTTCGCCATGCCGACCGTATTGTCATTGACGGCCTTGAGGTTTTTGCCAACCATGGCGTGTATCCCGAGGAGAACGCGCTGGGTCAGAAGTTCATCGTTTCTCTGGTGCTCTATGCCGACCTGCGCGCGGCGGGGGAGCACGATAACCTGGATGCCTCGATTGACTACGGCTCGGTGTGCCACGATGTTGATGGCTATCTGCGCGAGCATACGTTTAAACTCATCGAGGCGGCAGCCGAGGGTGTGGCCCAGATGCTGCTGCGCCGTCATCCTTTGCTGCTTGGTGTGCGCGTTAAGCTCGATAAGCCTTGGGCGCCTGTCGGTCTTCCCCTGGCAAGCTGCGGTGTCGAGATCGAGCGCGTGCGCTAACCGGTTCTAATACGACTCTATGGGTGGCTGCTTGAGCCGCTGCGACAGAGCTTTATTGTTGGGACAGTACGTGTCGAGCAGGGCGTGGAACCGCTGGTTGTGGCTTGGCTCAAGCAGATGGACAAGCTCGTGGGCGACAACCATGTCGAGACACTCGATGGGATAGGCGGCAAGTTCGCGTGCGATGCGAATGGCGCCGGTCTTGGGCGTGCATGATCCCCAGCGCGTTTTCATGCTGCGCACGGAGACGCGGGCCACGGTGACGCCCATTGCGATTTCGTACGCGTGCACCATATCGCGCAGTGCCGTGGTGACCTCGGACGAATAAAGCTGGTTGATGTTGGCTTGGAGCTCATCGGGCGTTAGGTCGTCGAGGATTGCGTGCCGCTTGGCCCGTGGGCGTTCGTCTGGCTCGTCGGTACCCATAAAACTTGCGAAGGTAGCCTGTTTGGGCCGTGGTACGGGTGATGCAAAGATGTGATCGAGTGCATCCTGCACCGTGATGGGCTTGCCCCAAAGTGCAATGATCGAGTGGGGACTGAGCGGCTCCTGTGCCGTTGCCTGACGTTGCTCGCGCTGGGCAAGTCGGCTGATAATCCAGGCGCTGTTGCGCTTCACAAACGCTTCGATGCGCTCGCGGCTGGCGCCGAGCGGTGCGCTGGCGTGGACCTCGCCGCTCGATGTGACGCGTAGGTTGAAGTTTTTGACGCGCTTTTTGGTAACGACGACGGGGATGGGCGTCCCATCCGGTCGGGGTAGGAAAAACGTAAATTCCTGCGTCAAAAGCGGTCCTTCAGATTGGGGACGGGCCGGCATGTCGACCGTTCGGCATGCCGGCCCGCTCAAGGGATGTGAAATTAATAACGCTCAAAGAAGGCAAGCGCGTTGTCGCTGCAGAACTTCTGCATCACGGTCTTGCCAAAGTGCCTGGAGAGCATGTTCTGGAATTCGGGTATTTTGCTGGCATCGGAGAGGAAAGTGGGCACCGCGGCACCGTCCCAGTCGCCGCCGAGCGCGATGATATTTTCGCCACCCAGGTCAAGCCAGTGTTCGATATGGGCTGCCAGCTGGTCGAAGGTGACGTCTGCGGCGGTCTTGTCGGTTGCGTCGTTGGAAAGGAACTCGCTGCAGTAGTTGAGGCCGACGATACCGCCCATGTCGCGGATGGTGCGGAACTGGTCGTCGGTGAGGTTGCGCTTGACGCCGCAGACGGTGCGGGAGTTGGAGTGGCTGGCGACGAAGGGGCGCGTGGCGTGGGCGACAACCTCGTCGAAGCACTCATCGTTGAGGTGGGAGACGTCGAGCACCATGCCGGCGTGCTCCATCTGCGTAAGTGCCTCGATGCCGGCGGCGGTGAGACCGGCGTGGGTATCGTGTCCGCTCGCGAGCGGCCCCTGCGCGTTCCAGCTGAGTGATGACATGAGCACGCCCAAGCTCTTGAGCACTTCGATCAGTGCGGGGTCCTCGGCAAAGAACGTGGCGTTTTCGATGGTGTGGATGCAAGCGACCTTGCCGTCCTTGAGCGCGGGGCGAATGTCTGCGGCGCTGCGCACGTTGACCATACGGTCGTGGTTGAGCATTGCCTGGCCGCTCATGTGCGCCATGATCTGCGCCTGGAAGCGCGCGGCGTGGGCGGTGGGAATCTCGTCGGGGACAAACGTGGCGAAGCACTGCGCCCACGGCGTGTTGCCGATCTTTGCGAGCGAGATGGCGCAGGCGTTGCCCTCGATGAGGTCGAAATCTTGCGGATGCGTTTCGTCGCCGGGGAAATAACCGTCGGTGCCGGCGGTAAAGCGCAGGTCGAGATCGAGCGTGGCCCAGCCGATGCGGTCGGCGGTGTCGCAGTGTAGGTCAAATACGGGATATGCCATGGTTCCTCCGGTTGCAGCGTTTCTTTGCAAACTGTCTTTGAATTGTATGACTAGGGTATAGTTAGCGCCATATGTTCATGGCGGCCCACGTTGTGCGCCGCCCTTATCACGGAGGTTACCATGTCCAACCAGGGCAAGAAGGTCAAGACTCATTATCGCGGCACGCTCGACGACGGCACGCAGTTCGATAGCTCCTACGATCGCGGCGAGCCGCTGGAGTTCACCTGCGGCGCCGGTCAGATGATCAAGGGCTTCGACGCCGCTGTTGTCGACATGCAGGTGGGCGAGAAGAAGACCGTGCACATTCCTGCTGCCGATGCCTACGGCGAGCACAACCCCGAGATGGTTTTGACCTTCCCGGCCGAACAGGTTCCCAACATCGAGCAGATCGAGAAGGGCATGAAGCTTTTCCTGTCCACGCCGAGCGGCATGCCCGTCCCCGCCGTGGTCATCGACGTAACGCCTGAGGCCGTGACGCTCGACGCCAACCACGAGCTGGCCGGCAAGGACCTCAACTTTGATATCGAGCTCGTTGAGGTCGAGGACTAGGCTATGCCTGTGAATCTGGTTTCGACAGCGTGTCTCGGAAATCTCAACGACCCGTCCTATGAGCTTTTGCTTCGCCGGGAGCTGGACGGTGTCTTTGGGGTCGATGAGCTACTACTCGATTGGGACCAGGCCGATGCCCGCACATTTGTGGGCGTGACGGAGCTGGGGCGTACGGTCGATATTCGGCTGGGCGCTGCCGATGGCGATCGCCTTGCCGATGGCGATGTGCTTGTCATCGACCGTTCGGGCATAGTGCCCGTGGCGGTTGTCGTGCGCCTGCGCAGCGCCGAGGTTTATTTGGTCGAAGTTGACCGCATGGACCCGATTGCGCTCGCGCATGCGTGCTGGGAGATCGGCAACATGCATGCGCCGCTCTTCCGGGGCGACTCGGACGAGCATACCGTGCGCATGTATACGCCGGTGCAGCCTGTTTTGGGCCGCATGCTCCGGGGTGTCGAGGGTGTTCGGCTCTCGGTGGTTACCCGTGAACTCGATGCGGACCGACGCTTTGCATCGAGCGCGGCGGATGCCGTTGTGAGTATGGCTCCAGACTTTGCGATCGTAAAAAAGGCGCGCGGTTAACGTGCGTATGAGTAAGACGGACTTTGAGAGACAGCTATTCAAAGTCCGTCTTACTGTTGATGAGGTGCTTTGGGGGAAAGCATATGGGTCTTGAGGGAATCAAGCTGATTGCATGCGATTTGGACGGCACGTTGCTGCATCCGGGGGAGCACGAGCCGCGTTCCGAGGCCTTTGAGCTCATCGATGAACTGCATCGTCGCGGCATCGTGTTTATGCCGGCGAGCGGTCGTCAATATGCGAGCTTGCGCTACCTGTTTGCCCCGGTGGCCGATGAGCTCGCCTATGTATGCGAAAACGGAGCCCTAGTGATGAGCGAGGGGCGTGCCGTTGTCAAGCGTTCCATGGAGCGTAGCCTTGCTATGGATATCGCGAATGCCGTGGTTGCGTATCCCCATGCCGACGTGACCCTTTCGTGTGAGGGACGCCTCTACACCATGAGCGGCAACGATGCGTTCGTCGACCATTTGCGCTATGAGGTCCACTGCGATGTGGCGGTGGTCGACCGTCCCGAGGACATCGACGAGGACGTCATTAAGATTGCCTTCCAGATGCCCGAGGTGGATCAGCCGGCGGCCCTGGAGTATTTCGAGCGCCTCTTTAGCGACCGTGTCGACGTGATGACGTCGGGAACCGAATGGACGGACTTTATCGGCTTTGATTCGGGTAAGGGTTCCGCGCTTGCCGATTACGGTCGTGCCTTGGGTATTTCGCCCGATGAGATGATGGCGTTTGGCGATAACGAGAACGACCGCGACATGCTCAACGTAGTGGGCCATCCTTATCTAATGGAGAGCTGCAATCCCTCTATGCGTGGCATCAACGACCGCGTCCGCTATGTGCACACGGTCGAAGAAGAACTGCGTCGCCTACTTGCCGAGTAGGCATGTCCCAAACATCTACCGGCAGTCGGGGCAGAGACCCTCGAAGATGGTGCAGTGCGACGTGACGTGCCAGCCGATTTGCTCGGATGCCTTGGCGTCGAGCTGGGCATCGAAGGGGAGTGGTACGTCGATGACGCGGCTGCACGAGGTGCAGATGATATGCGCATGCGGCTCGATCGTGCGATCGAAGCGGCTGCCGCCCGGCGTCTTGATGGAGAGAATCTCGCCGGCGTCGGCCAAGAGATTGAGGTTGCGGTAGACCGTACCGCGGCTGATTTTGTCATCCTGCGCGCGCACGACGTTGTAGATTTCGTCGGCGGTGGGATGGTTATAGCTTTGGCGCACGGCGTCAAGAACCAACTTTCGCTGCCTGGTATTCCTTCTTTGCACCGCCATGCGCCTCGCCTCTTTTCTATCAACGGTCGTAGGTAAATGATACCGTATTTAGCACACAATACTAATAACGAGGCGTGAAACCGTCTTCATTGGCAAGTGGGGCTCGGGCCTGGGCGTCTATGAGGCGAAAACGCGTTCCCATACGCTCGTAGGAGGCATGAAGCGCCTCGAGATGAGATAGGATATTTGCCGGAGCCCCCTGTATCTCCATCTCGACTGAGCCGTCTTCCATGTTACGCACCCAGCCGGTGAGCGCGCGTGCCTGCGCGAGGTTGGTGTTGGTAAAGCGAAAGCCAACGCCCTGGACTTGCCCCGCCCAGCGCAGGAAATAGCGCAGGGGAGTGTCTTGAGTGGCCTCGTCGCTTGCGAGCACAGTAAGCCTGCGGCGCAGCTCGAGCTCGACGTTTGATGGTTTTTGAGGCTCTCGACTGCCGCCGGTGACGCTGGAGAAGAACGTATCGAAGAGGCCCATCGCTATGCCTGCTTGCCTGCGTCGGCCGGGAAGGTTATGCCGGCCTGCTGGCGCACGGCATCCATGATGCGCAGTGAGACGAGTGTGACATCGCGGTAGTGGCCAAGCTCGTGGCGTCCCGCCGGGGTCTCCCAAATCTCTTCCTTAACGTTATCGATGCCGCCGATGGCGGTGATAAAGTCTGTGAGTTCGTATTCCATAGTGTTGCTCGATTTGGGCAGGTCGAGCACGCGGCCGTTGTCTCCCTGTTCGCGCGGTGCCTCGGTCGCCGAGCCGCGTACGACGTCGCCGCGATAGTCGATGCGGACGTTGCGGGGCGTGGACAGATGGTCGATCTGGATAGTGCCACGCTCGCCTTCGATCTGCGAGGGCAGCAGGTCATTCGTAATTTTGGAGTGCGCGAGCTCGACGGAGATACGGCCACCGCCGTAGCTGGCGAGGATGGAACCGCAGCCATCGATGGGGCCGTGCGTGAGCTGTCGCGTGGTGGGATCGAGCAGAGTGGTCATGCTCGTAAGGCCGGAGGGCATGCCAAAGATCTCGACCATGGGCTCGACGGTATAGACGCCAATGTCCATGAGGGAACCCGATGCCATATTGCAGTCGAAGATATTGGTGGCGCGTCCCGCGAGAATCTCGTTGTAGCGCGAGGAATACTTGCCAAAGCGCAATGAGGCGCGGCGGATGGGGGCGATCTCGCCCAGGGCGTCCTCGATGGCGTGGAAGGCGGGATCGTGGAGGGGACGCATGGCCTCGAGGGCCACGACACCTGCTGCCTCGGCAGCGCGGAAGACTTCCAGCGCCTGCGCTTCGGTGGCGCAGAAGGGTTTCTCGACGATGACGTGCTTGCCACCGGCGATGCAGGCAAGGGCCTGCTCGTAGTGAAGTGCGTTAGGGCTGCCGATATAGACGGCGTCGACGTCGGCGGCTGCCGCGAGCTCATCGAGTGAAGTAAAGTTTCGCTCGCCACCGCGCTCGGCGGCAAAGGCAGCACCGCGATTGGCATCGCGTGAAAGCGTGCCCACAAACGCGGCTTGGTCGTTGGCGTTGACGACTTGGATAAAGTCGTCGGTGATCATGGATGTGCCGATGGTCGCTATACGCAGCATGTATCCCCCTCGTGCCGTTCGGTTTACAGGATGAGTGTAGCGCGAGGGGGCAGGAAATAGCGTGCGAAAACGCCGTTACAGGTCGCTCTCGTTAAAGCCGGTATCGATATCGAGGTTGCTGCCGTCGGCCGCCGTGGTGGCGAGCTCATCGCAGCGCTCGTTGAGCTCATGGCCGGCGTGACCCTTAACCCAGATGAACTCAACCTTGTGCTTGCTTTTGGCGGCGAGTAGGCGCTCCCACAGGTCGCGGTTCTTGACGGGCTGCTTGTTGGCGGTTTTCCATCCGCGCTTTTTCCAGCCGTCGATCCAGTGCTTGTTAAAGGCGTTGACGACGTACTGCGAATCGGAATGGACCTCGACCTCGCAGGGGCGGTTGAG
>CALBBA010000234.1 GCA_937926755.1 uncultured Collinsella sp. | reverse complement strand
GGACGATCTTGTCATTGCCGCCCAGAGCAGCGGTACCCTGCTGTGCGAGAACTTTCTGCGCGGGATGAACGAGTTCAAGCTGAAAGACCTCATCAACGCCGAGGCCTTTGCCGCCCCCAACTGGAACGGCGACCTTGCCTCCCTGCGGGAGGACTTAGACCCGCTCATCGCCCAAGGCTACGCCGTCACTCTGTTTGCCGGTACGCCCAAGGGCGCAGCCGCTTTGACCCGCGACCTTGCCGACAAGGGCTATGCCGTGAGCATGAGCCGGGATGTGCGCCCCGCCAAGGGTATTTTACAGGTACTGCCCGGGCATCTGACTGCCGGGTGCACCTTCCCCTTTGCCCACGCAGCGGTGCTTTCCAGCCGCCGTCACGGGCTGGACGAGGAAGCCCGCGACAGCGAAGGGCGGACGGTCGCCTGGAAGGCGCTGTCCCGCGCGCACCAGGCGGACAGCGAGGAAGACCGCGCCGTCGGGCGCGAAACGCTGCGCGACCTGGCCATGGCATTCAGCTTCGCCCACGGCGAGTACTCGCTAGTCGACCGCTACGGCACGCCGTTCCTCTTCGCGGCGATTGACACGGGCGACCCTGAGCTGGTCCGGCTCCTCAAAGGCGCCTGCGCGCCGGACGTCTGCAACCCGCGCGGCGTGACGGCCGCGGCGTACGCGCGCCGCAAGGGCGAGGCGAAGATCGCCGAGGCGCTGGAAGCCGAGATCCGCGAGCGCGCGGATCCCCACTTCCGGGAACAGGACTAGAAAGGGGGCCGCACGATGGAGTGGGCTAGGAACGACGGTCAGTACTGGCAGGCTTTTTTCATGGAGGACGGGGCGCCTTGCACCGTCCTTTGCGATGACGGGAAGGGGCGCGCGGGCACTCTCGTGGGCGTGGACGCCTACGCATGGAAGAAGCGCTGCACGGTGGAAGTCGATGGGGTGAGGATGAAGGTGGATCGCGTCTTCGAGCAGTATTTCTCGAATTTTGTCGAGGTCATGCGTGAATCCTGCCCGCATCTGCTGTGTCCGGTCGCGAAAGAGCATCTGCCTGTCGCCGGAAAGTTCGCGCTGGCGCGCAACCGCCGCAGCGAACTGTGGCTCTTGACGCGCTTCGACGCGCCGGTCCTGCTGGACGGGACTCCGGCCTTTCTCTGCCGCAGCGAGGTATTCGCCGTGGCCGTTGACGCCGGCAAGCTGATGTGCTTCCGCGACCGCACGGACAGCATCACCGCCAGGTACTAGACGGCGGGGCTGGACAAGGCGTCTTGGCACAAGGTACAATCGATCCGGCCTCCACGCATGGAAGGCCGGATCGATTGTCGAAAAAAGAAGGGATGGTTGTCATGGATGACTTTATGCTGCTCAAGGTGGGCGAGCCTCTGCCGCCGCAGCTTCGCGGCAATTTAATCGAAGGGGCCGTGCTGGTGCAGGACCGCGACGGCGGGCTGATGCTGCTCCTCGGGCTGCCCGGCCCGAGCGAAGAAGAAGTGGCGGCCGTCAAAAGCGGGCGGCTGGACATGAGCTACGTCACGGACGACACGGAAAGCTTTTGGATGGGGCTTCTCAGCGTCCGGGACGTGCTTGACTTCGATTTCACCTTCGACATCACGCGCTACCCTCTCGAGGAGCGCGAAGCGCGGCTGCTGGCGCTGACGAGGTCGAACCTGCTCCATGTCGTGCTGGTCAACACGATAACGGACATCATCAAGGCGCAGCGAGTGGGCAACGTTTCAATGAAGTTTATGCGCTCGATGTACAGCGCCTCCAGCGCCGCCCTGGGGATTCCGGACTACGGGGAGCGCTACTCGAGCTGGATCGACGAAATGTACCGCCTGCCCGTCAAGGAACTGTGCCGCGCGGGCACGCCGGCAGGCTATCTCGGCATGATGTAATAAGCGATAAAAACGGCCTCTCTGCGACTTTCGTCACGGAGAGGCCTTTTTTCGCGCATCGTTCGACTAAAACACTGGGTCCATCCCCGCGTAAAGCGGGGTTCTGGTGTACTCGTCCCGGTGCTGATTAAGGCACTAGGCCCATCCCCGCGTAGGGCGGGGTTCTGGCGATGCGCGAGCGCCATCCTTTTCTGGATGGCGACCAAGATAAATATACTATGCGTCTTTTAAAAAATCAAGCCCCCCTGTTTTTCAGGCAGGGCTTGATTCGTCTTCGGGCAAGGTGCGTTTTTTATTATAGCAGCGAGTACTCCGTCTCGATGTACTCGTCGAGGAGGTCAGTCCCGTTCGCGTCGAGGCCTTTCGTCCGGCAGAAGTTCTCGAAGCCGCCGCACTGCTCCAGTATCCGCCTGGCGGCTGATTCAAGATAGCTGCCGCCGGCTTTATCCAGGATTCTCGCCAGAACGTCGAGCTGCGCGTCGTGGCGTTCCATTTCCATGTACAGGACTTTTTGCTTTTTGGCGTGCTCAGCGCGGCCTTCGGGAGTGGCGTAATCGCAGTTTTCGCTGAGTTCGTCGAGGGATTTCCACGTCAGATCCTTACTGTGCGTGATGATTACAGCTTGCAGGACAGCCGATTTGGCGATGAACGATTTTTTCAGCGTCAGGGTGGGGGCGCTTGCCGCTTCGGCAGCGCCGACAAAATTGGGGGTCATGCGTCGACCTCCTGGAGGGCGTTAACCCCTCCATGATCAGGGCCGCGCGGGCGGTTTCGCCCGTGCAGCGTATGAGCGCCACTTCCCTGATGTGCTCCTTGTAAAAGACTTTATTAAGCATTTTTTGTCCTCCTTCTATCGTGCCCGCCTTACGGGCAGACGCGGGGATTGCCCCCGCGTTTCAGCAGTAGTCTCGGCTTTTAAACCATCTCCGTAGAACCGCAAAAGCAGCTTGCGGCTTTTGACAGATCGTTTCTTTCAGCCCCGCCCATTTCCTTCAAAAGCCATGTTTGTATCGTGGCTTCATAATATTCCCTATCCCACACCACGGGGGGATAGTTTTCTTTAGATAAATCCCACGCGAGAATTAATGGCACCCACTCCGGGGTGCTATATTTGGAGTGCCAGTGCATCCATCGTGCACACCGCATCAGCAGTTTCGTTTCAAGACTGCTGGGCGGCACGTCTCGCAGGATTGCCCAATCTCTCTCCGTGAGGTCGGGGACTTCTATGCGGGTAGCCGCGTAAAATTCCCCCGTTCCTTCCATTATGGAGAAAAGATCTTGGTCATCCTTGTCTGTCGATCCCTTGAGCCTCGACAGCGCTTCTTCCGCGGTTCTTGCTAGTGCCATTAGTTGGTCGATATGCATTTTATCCTCCTTCTGTTTTTTGGCGGCTCATGCCGCCCCAATCGCTTAGCCTCGTTAGCGGCGGCCTTGCGCAGATCTTCGAGCGCTTCGCGCGCCTGTGCCTTGCTCAGCTCAGGCGTGAGCGCACAGCTCCCGCAGCTCCGCCACCAGCGCTTCGTCGCGCGGGATGCGCCAGCCGATGCCCCCCGGGGCGCCGGGAGCGCCGTAGACGTTGGTCACCGACCAGTCGTCGCCGTCGCCGCCGTTGTTGTCGATGTACCAGAGCCACTTGTCGGTGGCCACGAAACGCTCGCCGCCGCCGTAGATGTTAAAAGTGTCGAGGATGATCTCGCCTTCGAGGTCGGCGGGGGCGACGTCCTTCGCGTAGTGCTCGGCTTTGCGGATGATGCTTTTGATCTCGTACAGGCGCTCGGAGCGGGCTTTCCGCTCAGCGGCCGCTTTGCGCGCCTCTTCCTCGGACGCTTCGACTGCGGCTACTTCTTCGGGCGTGGCATCGCGGTAGTAGGCGTATCTCACCCACTGATCGTCCGGCAGCATGCCGTAGCAGCAGGCGTCCTCGCTGCGCAGATACCACTTTTTGCCGTAGCTCTCGATCACGATGATCTTGCCGCCGGGACGGTTGTGCATGCGCCACGGCTTGCCGGTCGGGGGGCAGTAGTCGGCGCTGACGAGGATGCGCTTGCCGAGCTTTTCTTCGCTGGCTTTAACCGCGGCGGCATGCTCTTCCTCGCGGGCCTTGGCTTCGGCCGCGCGCTGCTTCGCCTGCCTCTTTTTCCTGGCTTCGCGGGCCGCCTCGTTGGCCGTCTTGTTCTCAGCGACTTTCTGCTTCAGGGCGGTGAGCCGGTCGGCGATCTCGGGGTAGGCATCGATGTCCAGATCGAGCGTCCGGTCGATGGCGTTGGAGTGCTCTCTGCCCATCTCGGCGTCATGCTCGCCCCACCGAAGCCATTTTCTGGCGTCGGCCAGCGCCTGCTGGTGAGCGATGAGTTCGGGCGTGGCGATGGCGGAGGGGTCGTAGATGTAGGTCGAGCCCCAGCGGGTTTTCGTACCGACGTCCTCAGCTTCGAGGCTGACGATCTGCCCGGGCTCGAAGTCCTTGCTGACCTCGTTGATGACGACTTTGCATGCCCAGCCCTTGGGGTCGGTGGCGGCGGACCAGTACTTGCGCCCTTTTTTCAGGATCTTTACGGTGATGATCATTTTTCAGCCTCCGTTTGTATTTTCATTCGAGGGCTGATAAAATACAAATGCCCTCGTCTGCGTGCTAGTGGTTCGGGGTGCGCTCGCCTCGGCTATTCGCCGGGGCTTTTTATTTTCGTTTCCGTCCGCGCGTGTCCTTGACGTAGGTATCGGCCCATTCGCGGGGGACCATCCATAATCGCGGCGAAATTTTTCTCGCGCCGGGGATCTTGCCTTTCGCCGCTTTATCCCTGATCCACGTCGCGGCCATGGGCATCCCCCGGGCGGCAAGGATCTCCCCGGCCTCTGCCAAAGTTACATACTCCATAGCTGCTGCTGTGATGCGTTCGAGCCGTAAGTGCTCTTCGCTATCGTTCATCTGTTCACCTCCTTCCTGCCTGGGATGATATTATTATAGGCTATGTCGCCGATAATGTCAAGCGGGGAAATGGACATTTGAGCGATTTTTTTATTCGGGATTTTTTCAATTGATACCCTTAAAAAAAAATCCAACAGTGAAGCGGCTCCGGCTATCCAGGTTGGAGTTTTTGCGTTTCCGAAAAAACAAAAAAGCGGGCACCGTCGATTAAGACGATGCCCGCTCATTATTTTGCTATGGCCATACTCGCGGCCCCGACCAGCAGTCCCAGTAACAGCCCCTGTGTCTTGCCACGCCGTATGCGGCGATTATACTCTGCCCGCTCCGCTGCCAGCTCGCGCCGGAGATTGTCCACCAGCCGCCGCGTGTCTTCAGCCTGGGCGGCGATCTCCGCCCGCAGCTCATCTATGCCCCGCCGCAGCACGCGGACACTCTCGCGATCCGCCGTCCAGCCTGCAACCGTGTCGCGCATGGCCTGCTCGCTCAGCAGGTAGCCGCCCTGGACGCGCTTAACGTCCTGCGCGGTACTCTGCGAGCAGAGCGTCAAGAGCAGCAGCGAGGCGGTCAGCAGGCAGATCATCAGTCCTCTTTTTAGCCTGAGCACGGGCAGTCACCTCCCTCTGGCGTGTGGCGTCAACAATGGCATCCGCCCGACGCTCTGACGTGGCGGCGGACTCGCGCAGGCGGGATATCATGATATCGGTCCCGTCACGTCCTGCATAACCGTGCCAGTACCACGCCGCCAGCAGGACGACAAGAACAACCGCCGCCAGCGCGTACAGCCAGCGGCAGTGTTTTTTGTCCGGCACGATCTCAAAGAGCTTATTCATGATCATGCCGATCCCACTTCCCTTCGTTCAGCCACTTTTGCAGACCATCAAACGCGGCCTGCAACGTCTCCTGGATCTCGGTATAGCAGATATCCAAAAGGGGGCCGCCCACGTAGCCGCACATGGAGATAATGACCGCGGACAGTTGCTTGCTCACTCCCAAGCTGTCAAGCCCCCAGGCGACAATCGCGCCGACGCCGCCGGCGGACAGCATCCCGACGACAAACCTCTGGCCGTTAAAGGTCTCGCCCATATGCTCGCGCGACGCGCGAATCGCTTGAAATGCGGCAGCCAGAACAGCGCCCATACCACCGGTTATGACGAGATCGATTAGTTTTTCGCTCTGATCTTCTGCCGCCATCATTTAGCTCCCTTTCCTGTAGTCTCCGCGCCGGAGATGTCCGTCGTCGGCGTGGTCGATGTCGATATGGACGCCCCAGTCGTACACAAAGACGCCGCCCAGCTCGGGCAGGTCGCCCGCCGCCCACATCTTGATGATGGCGTTGTACGTCGCCTGCGGGCTAAGCCCCGACACGTGAAAATCCATGGCGTGCCCCAGTAGGTGGCGGCTTTTCGGACGCCCGCCGACCTCGCGGTTGTGGCGCACGCACCGGCACACGCTGTGCACGTGCATCGGCGCTTTGAGCCGCGCCCGAACCTTTTCCGCCAGCTTCAGCAGCGTCGGCGAGACGTTGAGCAGCCCACAGCACGGGCACTTACACTCGCGCACGGTAAAGTGCGGCGACAGTTTTTCGGACATAAGACCGCCTCCTATCCAAGCTCTTCCGGCCACGTGATGGCCGCTAGATCGTCGGCTGTTTCCGCCGCCTTGATTAAATCGTCGAGCCGCTGCTGCGTGCCGATCACGGCCGTGCACAACTGGCCGTAGGCCGCGACGTTGGCGAGGATCTTGTCGCGCAGCGTGTCGACGGGGATTCCCCGCAGCGTCGCGATTCCCGCGACGAACTGCGCCGCCTCGGTCGTCGTCTCGCCCGCGGCGAGGTCTTTCGCGCCCTGCTCCTGCTTGCTCCACGATTCGATCTCCGCCTGCGTGTAGTTGGCTTTCACGGCCGTCAGGATCGCGTCGCCCGCGCCCCAGACCTCTGCGCGTTTTGCGGTTTTCAGCTCGTCCAGTGTCGGCGACTCGTGTTCCGGCCCGATCGTCACTTCGTCGGGGTGCGCCTGCGCGTAGGCGTGGACCTGCGCGTATTCTTCCAGCCACTCGCCCATGTTCGGGCAGTTGTAGGGATAGCCGTTTTTCGTAAATGTGTAGCTGCCGTCGTGATTCCGCACAAGATTTTCATACGTTGACATGTCGTTCTCCTTTTGTCGAAGCCCGGCGGGAAGGCGTCAAGCCAGCCGCCAGAAAAAGCACAGCGTCCGGCAGACGCTGTGCCCCTGCGGGTCGAGAGTGATGGTAGCCCCGCCTGCGCCGATGCCGCCGCGGCCACCCGTCGAAAACACACCGTTGTCAAATTGCAGAAGAGCTATATATTGCCACGTGCCGCCCGAAGGCAGCGTGAACGATGATCCCGTGCCCGAAGAGGAAAAGAACTGACCGACACCGGACGCAACTTGAGGCATGGGAGCTTTGCCGGCGTCAGAGATCACGAAGTTTGACGTGGCTCCGTCGCCCTTTATCACCGTAATTTGATTGCCGCTGGAAGAAATGTTTTTGACGGTCGCATCAACTGTCGGAATTTCTTTGTTGTTGATTTTCACCGTTCCCAAGGGGGACACCTGAAATTTCGAATTTTGTGTGGCGTTGTAGACTAAGATAATGAAATCCCCTTCGGAGCCTGCGCTGTCGCTGAAATCTTTCCCGTAGAGGTAAATGCTCGCGCCGTCGTTGTAGTTGGTGCCGCCTCTGATGATCGTGCGACCCGCCGCGTCGGTTTTGATAATGCTAAATTCATTTTTGCCGATGATAATGTCGCCGGTTATCGTTCCGCCGCTCAAAGGCAGTTTCGTGTCGTCAGCGATGGTGATGTCGCCTGTGCCGTCGAAGAGTTTCCCGTTAATTCTTCTCGGCGTCTTGAATCTGTCGGCGCTGGCCGCGTTGCCGGAGCAAGCGGCGGACGTGCCGCCGTCGGCCGCGGCGGTGATGGTGATATCTTGCGTGCCGTCGAAGTATTTCCCATTGATTTTTCGCGGCATTTCCAGCTTGCTGGCCGATGCTACGTTGGATTGTTTTGTTGCGATATCGACGCCGTTCAGCGTTAGCGTTCCATCGGGGCTCAGATCCAGCGTGCCGGACTGGGTGCCGTTTGACGCAATAATCTTCATCGCCCCTGGGGCTCCCACGTCGCCGCTGTAGTTTTTGCCGTTCAGGTAGATGCTCGCGCCGTCGTTGTAGTTGGTGCCGCCTCTTAAGACGGTTCTTCCCGTGTCGGTGTATCTGGCGATGGAGAAATCGGAGTTTCCGTTGTACGTGATGTTCCCGGTTAGCGTGCCTCCGGTGAGCGGTAAATATTTTTGCAACACGTCGCCAACGTACTGCCGCGTTGCCATAACGGTGGACGGGTCGATGATGAGCTTGATGTTCGTGGCGTTGCCGATCGTCGCGCGGCAGCGGATGGTCAGGGTGACGCCGCTGCCTTCGGCGAGCACGGGCTTGACGACTTCGGGCAGCGAACCGTAGACGACGAGATTGTCGTTGACGTCGTAGATGCCGACCTCGCGGATGGTGTACCCGCCCTCTTCGGGCATCATGACAAGCTCGGCGATGATCTGCGTGGGGTCTTGCGGGTCGCGGTACAAATGGTTGATCCCCGCCCGGTATTTTTCCCGCACGAGGGCCGTTTTGTTGGCATCAGGAGTAACGGTGTGCCCGCCGCCGTCGCCGACACCCATTTTTGACCATTTCAAGGCGGTGCCGGTGATCTGGCTGTTGAGCAGCTGCGCCGCGCCGATTTTTGTTAGAACGGATGAATACATGTTTTTACCACCTCTCAATACATGTCGATGGCGATTTCCGCCGTCGTCGCGGCGACAAAGTCCGCGCCAGTAGTAGTAGTAGTAGTAGTCTGAGGCTGCATCGGCCAGACCTCGACGATCGCGCCGGCGTCAAGGACGGAGCCAAAACGGCTGACACTATCGCTTTCCAGCAAATGCCCGATACTACGCAGGTGCCTCGAGGCCGCCTTGGCGCTTTCGACGTAGCGGACAGCCCTTGCCGTCACGGCGCCGATGTCGGCGCCGGCGGAAAGCTCGATCCGGAGATCGAAGACGTGGTGCAGACCGGTGTCTTCGATGAGTTCAGAGTCGTACCCCAGCCCCTCGAGTGCCTGTTTTACGGCATAGGGCGTGCCTTTATAGCGATGCACGATAAGCGTCCGCCTGACGATGGCGCGTTTTTGCCCGATGGTCAGAGCCTCGTCGTAAGCGTCCGCGTGCCATTGCCACGCCAGCAGGTCGAGCCACGCCTCCGGCAGTTCGTCCAGACGCGACAGGATCGGCAGCAGGCCGATCTCGGTCAGCGGCGTCACGGTGGAGAACCACGGGGCGAAACCGTCGGTGTTCAGCAGGTCGAGGAAGCGCTCATGGGCGGCTTCGTCGAGCTTGCTGGCCATGTCGGCGTACTTCTCGGTCATATCCGTGTTGCGCTTCTCCACGCTCGGAGCGGACTGCAGCAGCGTCGCGGCCGCAACGGACTCGACGTGGCGGATGGCCAGGGTCGGGTTGCCGTAGCGGGCGAAAATGACCTCGCCCTGCTCGGTGAGCTTGAAACGGCACTTGACGGAACCGACCGGCTGAGCGAGCACCGCGCGGTTGGCCGGGCCGCCGCCACGACCGACGGCACCGCCGCGGCCATGGAACAGGGTCAGGTCAATGTCGTGCGATTCCGCCCACTTCGCGATGCGCTCCTGCGCGGAGTGCAGGGCGAGCGTGGCGGAGGTCGGGCCGGCGTCCTTCGAGGAGTCGGAGTAGCCGAGCATGACTTCCATCTTGCCGCCGGTGG
>CALBBA010000233.1 GCA_937926755.1 uncultured Collinsella sp. | reverse complement strand
AGATGCCAGCTTCCTTGCAAAGTCAGCGAATAGGCCAGGCGCCGCTGCAGCCCAGTTTCGCTGCATCTGCTTCATGCTTGCGCAATTGCAATCATCGGTTCCAAAAAGGAATCCGCTGTTGAACTCATTGACGCCTGCGAACTTCTTCGATAGCTTGATGTCCGCCAACGCCTTGTCCGCGAACTCGTCGTACAGAGACTGGCAATCCATTTCCCACCCACTTTCTCGATAACGCCATTATCCCAGAAAGACTATGGGGTGTTCGGGATAGAGGAGCTGGCGCCCGGCGAGCTCGACCTCACGCCCGGCTGCATCGACAGGGCCAGGGCCGCGAGGGGCGAGGGACCGCTGACGGGGTAGGCGTCGGGCCGGGACATGGACCGGAGGGCCCGTTGCGCTGAGTCCGGAACGGCTGCGCGGCGGGCTGGCGGAGCATGCGGAGGCGGCATGGGGGCACCGGCCTCCATAGCCTCTCCACCTGCGGAAACGGGGCGGCGGCCAGGCGCCGTGAGCTATTTCCGCGTTGCGCTAGCTGCGGAAACGCGGGGTACGCTCAGACTGTTGCGTTGAGATTGAAAATCAACCTGATATCGTAGCGCACCGCAGACGCTGATGGCGATGGCTGTACACGGGCACGGGCGCGCCACTGCATTTCACAGCTTATTTCTCAAGTATTTGGGACGCACACGCGGCGTTCAAAAATGCGGAGCGACTCCGCATGACTCGAGACTGAGTCGAGGTGCCCTACTTCTCGCCCTCCAGCAGCCCCACGATGCGGTCGATGTCGACGGCAAAGCGAGGCCTTCCCTCGCGCTCGTAGCGGTCGAGGTATGCCTGGCACTCGGAGACAATGCGCTTGGTGTTGCCGTCGATGATGCGCTGGAGCGTCTCGTAGTAGGCCGAGCCCTCGGTCCTGAAGCGGCGCTGGTAGGCCTTGGTTATGGGGAACATCTTGATGTAGTGGATGCCGTGGCGGCAGCCGGGGCGCGTCGTGGGGCGGGGTGGCAACGCAAAGTACTGGTCTTTGGGCACGTTAGGGGCGATGTTGGAACGCAGCGGCACGGCGAAGTCCCTGCGCTTCCCGCGGAAACGCAGCCTCACCACCACGATGCAGGGACGATTGTGCTTAAGCATGAGTTCGCGGTCGCCCTCGACGAGGTCGAAGAAGTCCTGGGAGATGGATACGATCTTCATCGGTTCGCCCCCTTCATACGAGACGGGGCCCGCATCGCTGCAGGCCCCTACAGGTGGGCGATATTCTACGCCTTGCGGCACCCCGTCGCCCACGGAGGTTAAACGTACACGTAAGCCGTACTCTGAAAGCCGCGGCTTCCGGCAAGTAGTTTATACCACGAAAGGCCGCTTTCAATGCGTATAGCTCGCAAAATAACACTCGCTGGGCCGTCACCCCTGGCCGTTACCCTCCAATCTTCATTGGAGTCAGCAGGTCAATTCATATAATCATGGGGGTTTATCCTAAAGGGAATCAAATTTATACCCCCATAACCAAGGAATTATCTATTCCCACTCGATGACTAGAGCCCTGGTGTAATTGGCTGGATCACCGTTCCGGGAACCGGTATCGACCTACCTGTCCGCCAAGCTCCTTCTTCAGCTTCAGCCTAGTATCTGACTCGCGCCGTTATAAGCGAAAACCGAAGAGATACGTCTTAGCCAAGAAAATAAGGTTAGCCTTATCTTACTGCATGATTCGTGTGTTATAGTTAGATGTCTCTAACTATTTGGGGGCGATAGCAATGCACGAATGTAAGGGCTTCTGGGACAAGAATGCCGGTCGGTACGACCGTTTCATGCGAAAGGACCGGGCGGCGTATGAGAAGATGTATGAGCTGATCAGGCCGGTGGTGAAAGCAAAAACCGTACTGGAGGTTGCCACCGGCACGGGGCTTATCGCAAAGAGCATCGTGAATGCGGCGGCGCACATCGAGGCTACGGACGCTTCTGCAAAGATGATCCTTGAAGCAAAGCGGGACAATCAATCCGCAAAGCTGCACTTTTCCGTACAAGATATGTTCCGCCTGCCCTATGCACAGAAGTCCTTTGATGTGGTGATCGCGTCCAACGCGCTTCACATAGTGCCGCATCCGGAAAAGGCCCTGCAAGAAATCAGGCGGGTGCTGAAGGACGACGGCGTGCTCATCGCGCCAACCTTCACCCACGCGGGGAGCTCGGTTTCCGGCAAGGCAAAAGCCTTTTTCATGAGTATGGCGGGATTCCCCCTCCACAGCAGGTGGACGAGCGAGGAATACCTGCGTTTCCTGCGTCAAAACGGCTGGGCGGTGCAGAAAAGCGCGGTGCTGAAGGCCTCGTTCCCGTTGACCTATGCGGAATGCATGAAATCGGAGGGGCCAGATGTCGTTCTTTGAAAACACCCGCAAGCCCGTGGGCCCCGGCGGAAAACTTATGGTTGCCATGATGAATATGGGCCACAGCCCTGTGGCGCGGTGGGGACTTCAGTTTCTACGACTTGCGCCAAATGCCAAGGTGCTGGATTGCGGCTGCGGCGGCGGGGCGAACATAAAGCGGCTGCTGAAAAAATGCCCGCATGGCGTCGTCAAGGGCATCGACTATTCGCCCGTCAGTGTGGAGAAGACCAGAAAGCTCAACCGAATTGCAATTCAGGAGGGGCGTTGCGCCGTTCTGCAAGGCAGTGTGGCGGATATGGCGTTTGAGGATAGCTGTTTCGATGCTGTCACGGCCTTTGAGACCGTCTATTTTTGGCCTGATTTGCCCCAATGCTTCCGTGAGGTCCGGCGGACGCTGAAGCCAGGCGGGACGATTCTTATCTGCA
>CALBBA010000232.1 GCA_937926755.1 uncultured Collinsella sp. | reverse complement strand
GGATTTTGACAACAAGGGAACGCTCACGGAAGTGAGCTACGCGGCAGAGATCGACCCCGACGCGAGCCTTGAGGACAACCTCGCCCGCATCGAGCTCGACTTGGACGAACTTTCCTCTGTCGTCCAAACCGTAGACGTCAAGACCGTGAGTCCCGAGCTCCTAGCACCGCAAAAGCTCCCCGAAGAGTTTAGGCAGGCTTTTTTGAACGGTTCGCTCTACGAGAGAATCTCCATCAGGACGAGTGACAACCCCATCAAAACGTACTATTCGTTTGACACGGATCCCGAGGATGAATTTGACGAGTACACCCATCCAAGCATCCGTATCACATTGATGGGCAAAACGAGCTAGCCACCCAATGTGACAAAGGGACTGTCCCTTTGTCACATCCCGCTAACGCCGCGCCACGAAAACGGCCTATCTACTACGTTTAACCCGCATGGGCCGACCATGCGGGTCTTTTTTGAAAATCGGCAAGCCTTTTACCTGCACTTTTGTTTTCGAAATTTGCGGCGTGGTCGAGGGTAACCGGTCAAACGTAGTAGATAGGCCAATTTCGTGGCAAGCGAGTCAACTCGGGGCACAGGGCAGCTAAAAAAGCCCCGTCCCAAATTGGCTGCTTTTGAGTTGCGGTGATATACGGACTGTTTGAGGCCTCTGGCTTGTAAAACAGTCCGTATTTCACCGCAACTGATGAGGGGATGGGTTAGCGGAGCAGACCGGCTACTTCGCCGGCTAGGGTGATGGTGCCGGCAGCTACGAAAGGCTCGTCTGCGGCATCGAAGGCCGCGAGGGCCTCGGACACGCTGGGGTACACGCCAACAAGCTTGTCAGCGTCCACAAGTGCGGCGAGCTCCTCCGCCGGCAGGGCGCGATCGGAATCGGTCTGGGTCACGACCACGCGCGGGAAAGCCGGGATCAGCACGTCGACGATGCCCGCCACGTCCTTGTCGGCCAGCGCGGCGCACAGCAGCGTGGGGCGATTCTCCACGCACGGATCAATCTCGTCCAGCGCGCTCACAAAGTTCTCGCAGCTCTGGGGGTTATGACAGGCGTCAATCAGCTTAAGCGGATCGGTCCCCAGCACGTCAAAACGACCCGGTGTGGGGCAACCCATAAGCGATGCATCCAGCGCATCGTGGTCGAGCTCGCGGCCCAGATACCCCTCGCACAGCATAATCGCGCACGCGGCATTCTGCGGCTGATAGGCCGGCTTGACCATGCTCGACGTATAGATCGCACGTGGCGTGGTGCAGCTAAACTCAACTGTGTCGCCCACATGCACCGGCACCTTAGTCGTGGCATGCCTCACCACGAGCGGCACAATGCCGCACTCTCGACAACGGGCATCCATCACGCGCTGAACGCTCGCCTCATGCGTGCCCTCGCCCAGCACAACCAGGCGTCCGGGCTTAATGACCGCAGCCTTCTCCCCCGCAATGGCCTCGAGCGTATCGCCCAAAATACGTGTGTGATCGAGCCCAATGCCTGTAATGGCCACGGCGACAGGATCGGTCGCACTCGTAGCATCCCAGCGTCCGCCCATGCCAACCTCAAGCACGGCAACATCCACCGCGGCCTCGGCAAACACCACAAGTGCGGCAGCCGTCAGCAGGTCAAACGGCGTGATGGTATAGGCGCGCCCCCCCGCCGCCACACGACGGGCATTCACTCGATGCCCCGCCTCAACAGCGGCCGAAACGCCACGGGCAAACGCCTCATCGCTCACAACGCGCCCGTCAACCTCCATGCGCTCGGGATAGCGCACCAGCTGAGGCGACGTATACAGCGCGGTCTTGAGCCCCTCGCCGCGAAGAATAGCAGCCGAAAAACGCGTAGTCGAAGTCTTGCCATTGGTACCGGCAACCTGAATGCAATCGAAATACTCATCCGGACGCCCCAGCTCATCGAGCATGTCGACAACCGTCTCAAGCAGAGGCCCAGCATCCCCAGAAATCCGCCCCGTATCGGCAGCCAGCCCAACAGCCTCACCAAACGAAAGCAACTCAAACGAGAAAGGAACGACATACGACCCAGAACGCTTAGCCATAACTCAAAGTCCCCCATAACAGAAAAAGAGGCCCACCAAAAAGAATGAGCCCCTCACGTTGACAATATCAGCCTTTACCCGATTGCAGCGAGAACAAGGCCACAACC
Organism: uncultured Collinsella sp.; assembly: GCA_937926755.1. Lineage (GTDB taxonomy): Bacteria > Actinomycetota > Coriobacteriia > Coriobacteriales > Coriobacteriaceae > Collinsella. The sequence continues at coordinate 2,542 of CALBBA010000232.1, read as the reverse complement.
CAGTGGCCCTGACCGGCAGGAAGCGGACGCCCCCGTAACCGCCATGGGAGCGGTTTGGGGCTTTGCTCGATACAAGTTCCGCACGAGCCGAAGGCCACTTAATGTGGCCTTCGTGCGAGCAGGACTGTCCGCAGTAGCGAGCAATGCCCCAAACCGCGTCCCCCAGTAAGATCTACGAGAAGTCAGCAACCTGAGCAGTCAGCGCCGCAAGGATCTCCTTGAGCTCAGCTGCACGGTCCCTCTTCTTCTGGACCACCGCGGGCGCGGCCTTGGCCACAAAGCCCTCGTTCGCGAGCGTCTTCTCGCAACCGGCGAGCTCCTTCTGAGCCGCGGCGATCTCCTTCTCAAGACGCGCCTTCTCGGCCGAAAGGTCAACCTTGCCCTCGAGCACCACAAAGACCTCGACGCCGCTGTCGACCACGGCAATGCTCGCAGCCGGCTTCTCGACGTCGGTACCCATGACCAGCGAGGCGGTGTTGGCCAGCGGCTCAATCGTGGAGCGCAGGCTCTCGAGCTTCTCGATGTCCTCGGCGCCGGCGCGCACGACAACGTCGAGCTCGGCCTTGGGGCTCAAGCGATAACGCGAACGCGTGGCGCGGGCGGCGGAAACGACGGTGCGGCACAGCTCAAACGCGCGCTCGGCGTCCTCGTCAACATACTTGGCGTAGTCGGCGGGCTCGGGCCACTTGGCGATCATAAGCGCCTCGGCGCGGTCGACGTTGCCCTCGGCGTCCAGGTCGAGCACGCTCGCCGGCATGTTGTCCCAGATCTCCTCGGTGACAAACGGCATGAGCGGGTGCATCAGGCGAATGGAGGTATCAAGCACAAAGATCAGGTTGCGCTGAGCCTGCAGACGGCCCTCGCCCTTCAGGCGGGCCTTGGTGACCTCGACGTACCAGTCGCAGACCTCGTTCCAGAAGAACTGCTGCACGCCGCGAGCCATGTCGCCAAAGGTGTAGTTCTCAATACCCTCGGTGACCATCTTGACGGCCTTGGCCAGGCGGCTGAACATCCAAGCGTCGGCCGGCGTCTCAACGACGGGCTCGCCGGGCGTGTAGCCCTCCATGTTCATGAGCAGGAAGCGGCTGGCGTTCCAGATCTTCGTCACAAACGACTTGGCCTGGTCGGTACGCGGGCTGTCGATGAGCTTCTTAGTCTTCTTGTCGATGTTCGCGTCGAACTTGACGTCCTGGTTGTTGGTGCAGAGCGTCAGCAGGTTGTAACGCATGGCGTCGGCGCCGTACATGCCAATGAGGTCCATGGGGTCAACGCCGTTGCCCTTGGACTTGGACATGCGGCTGCCGTCCTTGGCAAGGATCGTCGGGTAGATGACGACGTCCTTAAACGGCACCTCGTCCAGGAAGTACAGCGAGCTCATGACCATGCGGGCGACCCACAGCGCGATGATGTCGCGCGCGGTTACGAGCGCCGTCGTGGGGTGATGACCCTCGAGCAGCTCCGGCTTTTGCGGCCAGCCCTGCGTGGCGAAAGTCCACAGCTGCGAGCTGAACCAGGTGTCCAGCACGTTCTCGTCCTGGTGCACGTGATGGCCGCCGCACTTGGGGCACACGTCGGTGTCCTCGGTCAGGGCGTCCTCCCAGCCGCAGTCCTCGCAGTAGAAAACGGGGATGCGGTGGCCCCACCACAGCTGGCGGCTGATGCACCAGTCCTTAAGGTTCTCCATCCAGGTGGTGTAGGTCTGCGTCCAGCGCGCGGGGTGGAAGGTGACCTTGCCGGAGTTGACGGCGTCGAGCGCCGGCCCCTTGAGTTTATCGACGGCCACAAACCACTGCTCGGACAGCCACGGCTCCAGCGCGGCGTCGCAACGGTAGCAGTGCATGACGGAGTGATCGAGGTCCTCGACGTGATCGAGCAGGTCGTGCTCCTCGAACCACTTGATGACGGCCTCGCGGCACTCGTCGCGGTTCATGCCGGTGAACTCGCCGTAGCCTTCGACGACCACCGCGTGCTCGTCGAAGATGTTGATCTGAGGCAGGTCGTGAGCCTGACCCATGGCGTAGTCGTTGGGGTCGTGGGCCGGGGTGACCTTGACAAAGCCGGAGCCAAAGTTGGCGTCGACATGCCAATCCTCAAAGATGGGGATCTCGCGGTCGACGATGGGGAGCTTGACGGTCTTGCCCACGAAAGCGGCCTTCTCGGGGTCCTTCGGGGAAACGGCAATGCCCGTGTCGCCGAGCATGGTCTCGGGGCGCGTGGTGGCGACGACAATGTAATCCTGGCCGTTGACCGGCTCGGTCAGCGGGTAGCGCAGGTGCCACAGGTGGCCCTTCTCATCCTTGTACTCGGCCTCATCGTCCGAGATGGCGGTAGTGCAGTTGGGGCACCAGTTGACGATGCGCTTGCCGCGGTAGATCAGGCCGTCGTGGTACCAGTCGCAGAAGACCTTACGCACGGCCTGGGCGTAGTCCTCGTCCATGGTAAAGCGCTCGTTATCAAAGTCGACGGAGCAGCCCATGCGCTTGATCTGCTCGACGATGATGCCGCCGTACTCGTGGGTCCAATCCCAGCAGGCATCGACGAA
>CALBBA010000231.1 GCA_937926755.1 uncultured Collinsella sp. | reverse complement strand
CCTTGTACAGCAGCTTGACGGGCTCGCAGAGCTCAAACTGCAGGTCATCGGGCAGGCCGCCCACGTTGTGGTGAGCCTTCACGCCATCCTGGGACTCCAGGATGTCGTGATAGATGGTGCCCTGGGCGAGGAAGCTAACCTCGTCGCCAACCTTGCGGGCCTCCTCCTCGAACACGCGAATGAACTCGGCGCCGATAATCTTACGCTTGGCCTCGGGCTCCTCGACGTCCACGAGCTTATCCAGGAAGCGATCAGTCGCGTCAACATAGACCAGGTTGGCGTCCATCTGGTTCTTGAAGACGTCGACGACCTGCTCGCTCTCGCCCTTGCGCATCAGGCCGTGGTTCACGTGCACGCAGATGAGTTGCTTGCCGATGGCCTTGATGAGCAAGGCCGCGACAACCGAGCTGTCAACGCCGCCCGAAAGGGCCAGCAGGACCTTCTTGTCGCCGATCTGCTCGCGGATTGCAGCGACCTGCTCTTCGATGAACGCCTGGGCAAGTTCGGGAGTGGTGATACGCACCATGTCGTCGGGACGCTTGTTGGGATCCATGCAGGGCTCCTTTTCGGGTCGATGGAACGCGCCGCGCATATGCAAACGCGCTGTCATATGACCTCATTATATGCAGAGCGAGGTTCGTTTCCCATCGTTGTGACGGAGCTTTTTGCAGGGGCGGCAGTTTTTCCTTATGCCAAGGTCAGCTATGCCTCGACAACCACCCTAAGAGCATCGCCAATAGACTCTTCCTTTATTCGTTCGGCATAATCGTAGGCGATACCCACAAATTCCAGTCCCGAGCAGCAGGGGTACAATTGCTGCTAATGTTGCCACCTGATGGGAGATGGAAGATGGACTGCGATGGCTACCCATGCGTTCCCATGCCGTTGATGTGCACCGCCTTTGTGCCGGGGCAGATTGACGCTGCGGTTGCAGGCATTTCCGATCCCGATTCGCGCGCTATTGCCACGGCAGAAGCGCTGTACTTTCGCGGACAGGCCACCCTCGCTGCCAAGACGGCGCACCCCTATCTTGACGCCACCGATCCCGCACTGCGCTATTCTGCCTGCTTCATCTGCGGATATGCCAGTCTGTCGCTCAACCGTATCGCCGATGCCCGCCGTTGCCTTGCGGGCATCCTCGATACGCCAACTGACGAGGAATCTCCCGCCGTCCACGCCACGCATATCCTGTTCGCCTCGGCCGCGAGCGTCCTGCTGCACTTGCCTTCCCCGTATTCCGCCGAAGAGTTTTATCCACTTGCGGCACATCTGCCCGAAGGCCTGCGCCTGTTCGCCAGCTACGTGATGGCGCATGCCCTGTATCTGCGCGGCGAATATGGCCGCAGTCTGGGCATGGCGGAAAACGCCCTGATCATGAAACAAGGAAGCTATCCCATCTCGGAGCTGTTCCTGCACCTGGCAGCCTCCATGGCATGCATGAGTCTCAAAGATGTCAACGCCGCAAAGGCACACTTCGGAGCCGCTTGGGACATTGCGCGCCCCGACGGCCTTATCGAGCTCATTGGCGAGCACCATGGCCTTTTACAGGGGCTTATCGAGGCATGCTTAAAATCGCAATACCCCGACGATTTCGCTCGCATCATCGAGATCACGTATCGATTCAGCTACGGCCGGCGGCGCATCCAAAGCCCCGATTCGGGCGAGGACGTGGCCGACGATCTAACCACCACGGAATTCACCATGGCCATGCTCGCCTGCCGCGGATGGACCAACGCCGAAATCGCACGCCATATGGGCGTATCACCGGGCACCGTGAAAAACCGTCTGTCCGGCGTGTATGCCAAGCTTGGCATCGGCACGCGCGCGGAGCTGGTCGCGCATATGTTGCGCTAGCGACCGGACTGCCAAGCGCATCGAACACGTTCCGGCGCCACCCGCTTTCGCCAGCTCAAATTGGACATTTTGACCCTCGAACGGCACTACCGCCGCGAGGCACCTTCTCGCAAAATGGGAGTATTTCCACCGATATTTGCGGGATGGGAGCCCAAGATGCTTGATCGCCGTTCGTTACTTGTTGCCGGAGCGTCCTCGCTGGCGAGCATGATGTTGCCGCGCGTGCCGGGCACCTCAAACGCCTTCATACTGCCGTTCGCGCCCGCCGAAGCCTATGCCGATGAAGAAGATCCCTTCAAGGTGCTCGTGCTCTCGCGCACCATGTTTGGTGTGGTCGTGGTCGATGTCGCCAACAAGATGAACCCCATCGCAGGCGCCCAGGTCACACTAACGTCGCGCTATGCCGCGGGCAAACAGCTCACCGCCACCACCGATGACGAGGGCACGGCGATCTTTGAGATTGCCCCGCTTTCGGAAGGCTACGTAGACGAAGCGACGCTCCTTGACGCATATGACTTCAACGGCGGCATCTCCATCAGCATGCCGGGCTACCGCGATGTCGAGATCCCCCTCGCGCGCATCCAGGGCGGCACCGCCATTACCGCGCCCACGCGTCCGCTCTCCGACGGTGAGCCGTACTTTCGCCAGCTTACGTTCGATGAGTGGGACATCCAGTACGCCGACGCCACGTTTATGGCGATGCCCAAGGACGATGCAGCAAATGCGCAGCCCGACACGCATACCTTTGCCGTACAGGCCCACCTGCCGCAGGGCGGGCAGGCAACGCTGCACATCAATAAGGTAATGCCCGCCGTGGACAGCTCACCCGAAACCGTCACGCAGATTGGCCAGGTCAAGGCCAGCGCAACGGGTGCGGATAATCTGGCGACGTTCACGCTCGAAGACAAGTTCCTCGATGCGGCGTCGGGCCTTCTGGAAGAAGGATGCAAGCTGCGCTTTGTGCTCGACTATCAGGGCAAAACCTACACGCTCTCCTCCCCCATGGGCGTTGCCACCGCACCGGCTTCCAAGGCGGAATCGGGCTCGACCACCATCATTCCCACCACCATGGATCAAGAGATCACTCCGTTTGATTTCCCCGCGGCGTTCCCCGGCATCGGCGGCAACAAGTTCACCTGCTGGATGCCCACGTTTCCGATTCTCTTCGATTTCTCGTTTGCCGGGTACGTACTGTTTGGCGGCGGATACAAACCGGTCAGCTACATGAACGATTCGGGCAATCCGGATCCGGAATACTGGAAGAAGTCGCCGCGCGAGTCGGGCGCCAAGCAGGCAAACCGCTACCTCGACGAGATGGAGGGGAAGTGGAATCAGTACAAGAGCATGAGTGCCGGTTCGGGCACCGACCCAAGAAACACTAAGCTCCTTCGTCACCATTGCACGCCGCTGTTCACGATGGATATCGCCACACAGCTGTACGGCTCGCTCGCCTACGATTGGGTGGGCAAAACCTGGGGTAACAACAACGACCCCGCATACGGCAATATTAAGGCCCTCTTCCAGGTAAGAACCGACCTCAATTGGACCGAGCAGTTTACCCTAGGACCGGTGCCGTTTTTCCTAAACGTCAACCCCTGGGTGCTGGCAAAACTGGCGCTCGCCGTGGGCGCCCACACGCACGGTAGCGGCGCGGCGTTTTTCAAAAACATATCGCTCGACTATTCAAACACCTCGGGCTCGTTCACCATCCAGATCGGGCTTGCCGTCACCTTTGGCGCCGGCGTTGCAGGCGTCGCTTCGTCCGCCGTGCGCGGCGCCGCATCCCTCACGCTGTTCATTGGGTACGAGAAGGCAGATGGACACCAGCTTCCGCGGCTGCGCGTAGGTGCAGACGTCGATGTCGATGTGATACTCCAGTTCGTGATGTTCAAGTGGACCACCAAGGCTTGGTCGGGGTCGTGGCCCACACTCCTCGATTCGTGGAATATGTCGGTGAACAACGGCGACCAGTATGTACTCCAGCGCTCTGAGCTCGCATTGGGTGGAGATACGCCCTATACGCTGGATGCCTGCTTTGGCGCGACCAGCAATGCCGAGGCAGGTGATGTGCCGCAGTTTATCGCGTCGGCCACCATCGTCACCAATGCCGAGCTGCTCGCATGCGCCGAAGTTGCAGCCACCCCCGTAAACGTCGTACCGATCATGCGCGATTGGGATCAAGCGGTCACACGCATTGAGCTCGAGGCGGATGCAGAGAGCGACGACACGGGACAGGTCGAACATTTCGTCCATGCCCTGAGGGAGGATGACGAAAATGCCGCAACGATGTATGAGTACACCTACATCGGCCAGGCGACGAACGCCGTTGCGGACTCGAACGCCAATTCCACCGGCGTGTCGGAGGACGAGAGGGGCGGCATCAAGCCCTCGAGCGACAACGTGCTTTTTACTGGCGTGCTCAGCGAAGCCCACATGAAGCTAGCGATGATTGCCGGCGTGGAGTGCCTGTTCCGTATCGCCTCGGTGCGCTACGGCGACAATGGCCGCTCGCGCCTGGTGGTGCACACGAAGGCAAACGGCACGTGGTCCGCTCCCACGCCCGTGGACTTCCCCCTTGGGTTTGGCGAAAACGACGTGGAGCGCGACAGCATATACGATTACGACTTCGACGTAGTGGAATATACGGACGGAAGAGGAAACCAGGACGCCTACGTGCTGCTGGTCTCGGGCGAGCGCCCCGCCGGCGACGACACCCTTTTCGATATAGCAAGCACAGCCGGCATACTGTCCGTTGTGCGCCTGCGCATAAGCAACGACGGAGTTCGCGTGGTATCGCACACGTCGTGGCGCAGCATCTCGCGCGGCCGCCTTCAGGAGGATGGCTACCATTGCCTGCAGTGCCCACGCATCACGGTGGGCAAGACACTTGTCAACGGGCGCCTGTCGGGCGCCTACCTCCACCGCCGCGGAACCACCACAGAAAAGGCGCTCGGCAGCGAGGCCGAGGTTGCGCTGGAGTGCTTTACCCTGTGGTCGGACGTTTCAGGCGACAGCCTGACGTTCCGCCAAGTTCTCCGCTTTCCGCAGGCACCGTCGAGCATCGAGCTCGGCGCGCCCGAGAATATCAACGGCAAAATGGTGGTGCCCGTTGCATACGAGACCGCAGGCGGTTGTGGCTGTGCATCGTACGCCGTGATCGGCCAGTCCATTGCGGGCTGGGGCGTTATGTCGCCAGATGCCACAGTACCCCACGCGGTGCCGTGGCCGCAGCACACGGGCTTTTTGGCTACCGTCAACGAGCAACTGCAGCATATTACTTGGACGCGAGGCGCACCGGTATTTGCAACGCAGCCCGTGGGTGCCGCAGGCTGCGGCCCGGCATCGTTCAGCGTAAGCAACAACGGCAGGTGCGTGCTCTATGTAGAGAACACCGATGGCAAGGTGGGACAAACCTACGACGAAGAAGGCAACCCGGTAGCAGTGATGGGCAAGCACTTCCGCATCTTCGCCAGCACCTTGGCAGGCGATCTGTTCACGGAGCCGTTCGTGATGTGCGAGCTGGACCATCCCGTCGATCAGATAACGACATTTTTGACGTCGGGGAGCATGCTCTCCGCGCTCGCAACGCACATTGTGAGCGCGGAGAAGAGCGAGGCAGAACTACACGGCATCGAAGTGCCCTTGGTGGCGTGTGCCACTCCGACGGGCGCGGTCGCTACCTCGGGCGCGGTGGTGCCCGGAGCAGCAGGCGAATCCTTCATGGTCACGGTGCGAAACGACGGCAACACCTTGCTGACCGCCGGCACGATCGATCTGTACCGAGAGGGCTCCAGTCAGCCGTTCTCCAGCGCATCCATCGGGTTCGGAGTGAACGCACGCATGGCATCGATCTACGATCCAGAGCTTGCCGAGGACGCTTCGGCCAACGACATGACACACGTGAAGTACACGCTCGAGACGCTGGGCGCACATTTTGCAACGCACCCGCTGGTAGCCGACAGTGGCAACGCCGTGCTGGCACCGGGTTGCACGGCACAGTTCCGCATGAGCTTCGCCATCCCCGAGAGTTGGAGCGACGAGGTGGGCAAACGTGTAACGCTGTATGCGAAGGCGCGTAATCTGGTGGCGCTCGATCCCGTAACGCTCGAGGAAATTCGACTGGGCGCAAACTCGGCGCTGGGTGCCGTACTGCACGAGCTTCATGTGCCCGACGCGGCATGCGAACGCTCAGAAGTTCAGGTCGGCGTATGCGACAACGCGGATACGACGGGGCTTCACGATGCACCGATGACGGCGGACGGCAGTGGCGGCTCCGGCGGAAGCAGCTCCGGTAGCGGCAGTGGCTCTGGCAGCGGCAAGGATCACGGCAATAACAAGCGCCCCGGAAAAGCGGGCGCGCTTGCGGGCACGGGCGATGTCAACGCTCCCCTTACGGCAGCCGCAGCAGCACTCGCCGCAGCAGGCGCCGGCCTCGTCGCCTACAGCGCCCGCCGCACGGCGCTCGAAAAAGACACCGCCAATGAGGACAATTCGGATAGGCCTCGCTAGCTCCTAGTTACTTTTGTGAGAGACGCCGACTCGGCTCATCGAACATCAAAATGGGCTGGCCCCGATAACTCGGAGCCAGCCCTGAGTCGCCTGACGTGAGAATCGCGGCGTTACTTGAGCTTCAGTGCCTCCATCATGGGCGCGGCGGCATCCCAATCGATCTTCCAGCCGATTGACACACGGACGGTTTCGCCCGTTGCGGGAGCCGTCGCAAACAGCGTATGACCGTTGTCGGGACCGGTAAAGCGCAGCCACGTTATGCCGTTGTACTCGACCTGGTCGGTTGTTGTCTCCTTGCCTTCGTAGACCTGCTCTAGGCTTGCAACCTCTTCCTCCGGCGAGCGCGGGAAGATGCTGATGTTCAGGCGCCCTCCAGTCTCGTCGTGGAAGAAGTTTGCCTTTTCGCGCTCTTCGTCGGACGAATCCAGCGTGTACCCATCGGCGGCCTCGATGCTGTACGATACGCAGTCGATGCCCGTTAAATCTGCCTTCTCGCCAGAATCGGCCACGCCGCCGGCCGCCTTGAAATCCTTGGTCTCGCATCCCGTGGTGTCAAAGTGCATGGCCTCATGATTCTTGGCGGGGGCGTAAGCGTCTACGAACTCGACGGTGATGGGCCCGTAGTACGCCGTCTTGGGCGCCCAGAAATACACGTACTCAACGGTCCCGCCCGGGCCGATATCTGGCCTCTTGGAAAGATCGATGCCCTCGTGAAGCTCATCGGGAGCCTCGCTTGCAACGTAGTCGAGCACGGCCGCCTTGCCGGAAGTAAACAACGGGTCGCCTGCCTCAAGATCGCCCTGGGCAGCATGCACGTTAAAGGAACTGAACGTCCTGTTCTTTGTGTTGTTGTTGGTAATCTTGATGTGCAGGTAAAAGCCGTCCTGCTTCTTGGCATCACCGCGATAGAACGTACCGTGAGCCACCGACTCATAGGTAATGCCTGCCACCTCGACCGTCTGCGACTCATAGGCCTTGGGCTTCTCGGCCTTCTCCTGCACAGGTGCGCTCCCGCCCGAGCCACTCGGCGCATTTCCGCCGCAACCGGCAAGCGTGCAAGCCAGCACGGCCGAAAGCGTCACGGTGGGAATTCCTAACAGCAGCTTCTTCGTCATGGGCTTCATCATCCTCACCGCTCCTTTCGGCTTACAGCTCATCCGTTGCCCGAGTCCCAAGTCGACTCCGTGGCATCGGCCTCCACTATGAGCGTATGGCGAAAAGCAGCGCCGGCGAAGTGACCCGTGGCCCAACTAGCAACCGCCCAGCATCCCCTATGGACCAAAAAGACTCGTATACGCACGCCCTCGGCCCATAAAATGAGACGCCTGTCCCAATGTTCGATTCAATCCAATAATCCGCATGGCGCGTTTTTGACAAACGCATCCAACCGCAAACGCAGCAGGACGCATTCGACCGCTTTCAAACTTACTCGGACAGAACCGAGTCGGTTTTGTCCGAGTAAACGAATCTCCATCGAACTCCGAACGATTGTTCGATGGATTTCGTGTTGGTTGGAATCGCCCAAGGGCTGGGCTATGCTACCTTGACTATCTATATGACTACAACGCAGCAAAGGAGCATCGAGAGAGCGAGCATGGCAAAAAACACCGCAAACTATGGTAACGACAGTATTCGTCAGCTCAAGGACGAGGAGCGCGTACGCCTGCGCCCCGCCGTTATCTTTGGCTCGGACGGACTCGATGGCTGTGCACACGCCGCCTTCGAGATCCTGTCCAACGCCGTTGACGAAGCGCGCCAGGGCTACGGCAAGCTCATCACCCTTACCGCCTTTCGCGATGGCTCCATTCAGGTAGAGGACAACGGCCGCGGCTGCCCGCTCGACTGGAACCCCTCCGAGAAGCGCTTTAACTGGGAGCTCGTCTTTTGCGAGCTCTACGCAGGTGGCAAATACAACAACAACCAGGGCGGCGACTACGACTTCTCGCTCGGTACCAACGGCCTGGGCTCGTGCGCGACCCAGTACGCATCCGAGTACATGGACGTCACGGTTTGGCGCGACGGCAACAAGTACTCCCTGCACTTTAAGAAGGGCAAGGTTGTCGGCGCCAAGAAGAAGGCACTCGAGATTGAGCCCAGCGACGAGAACCGCACCGGCACCACCATCAAGTGGCGCCCCGATCTTGAGGTCTTTACCTCCATCAGCATTCCCCACGATTGGTATCGCGAGACCATGCGCCGCCAGGCCGTGGTCAACGCCAACGTGACCTTCCGCCTGCGCATCGAGGGCGACGATGGCGAATTTACCGAAGAGGATTTTTGCTACCCCAAGGGCATCGAGGACTATGTGCTCGAGAAGGTCGGCACCGACTATCTCACCGAGCCCTTCTTTATCGAGGCCGACCGTCGCGGTCGCGACCGCGAGGACCTGCCCGATTACAACGTCAAGATCACCGCGTGCATGTGCTTCTCGCGCACCTTCATGATGCAGGAGTACTACCACAACTCGTCATGGCTCGAGAACGGCGGCTCGCCCGAGAAGGCGGCCCGTAGCGCTCTGACCAGCGCCATCGATGCTTACATCAAGCAACAGGGCAAGTACAACAAAAACGAGAGCGGCATTAAGTGGCAGGACGTCCAGGACTGTCTGGTGCTGGTGACCAACTGCTTCTCCACCCAGACGTCCTACGAAAACCAGACTAAGAAGGCCATCAATAACCGCTTTATCCAGCAGGCGATGACGGCATTCTTTAAGGAGCGCCTCTCGACCTATCTGATCGAGAACAAAGACGCCGCCAATAAGATCATGGAGCAGGTGCTCATCAACAAGCGTTCGCGCGAGAACGCCGAGAAGACCCGCCAGAGCATCAAGACCAACCTGCAGCAGAAGACCGACATGGCCAACCGCGTGCAGAAGTTCATCGACTGCCGCTCCAAGGACAAGAACCGTCGCGAGATCTACATCGTAGAGGGCGACTCGGCAGCAGGCGCCATTCGCACTTCACGCGATGCTGAGTTCCAGGGCGTCATGCCCGTCCGAGGCAAGATCCTCAACTGCCTGAAGGAGGACTACCCGCGCATCTTTAAGTCCGACATCATCATGGACCTCATGCGCGTGCTGGGCTGTGGCGTGGAGATCAAGGACAAGCGCATCAAGAACCTCGGCGCCTTTGACCTGGACAACCTCAACTGGAACAAGGTCATCATCTGTACGGACGCCGACGTCGACGGTTATCACATCCGCACGCTTGTGCTCACCATGCTCTACCGCCTGGTGCCCACGCTTATCGACGAGGGCTACGTGTATATCGCCGAATCGCCGCTCTACGAGATCAACTGCAAAGAGAAAACCTACTTCGCCTACACCGAGCTCGAGAAGAACGGCATCCTCAAGGAGATTGGCGACCAAAAGTGCTCCATCAACCGCTCCAAGGGTCTTGGTGAGAACGACCCGGACATGATGTGGCTCACCACCATGAACCCCGAGACGCGTCGCCTGATCAAGGTGGAGCCCGAGGACGTCACCAAGATGGAGACCATGTTCAATCTGTTGCTGGGCAACGACGAGGCGGGCCGCAAGCGCCATATCTCCGAGCACGGCAAGGAGTACCTGGACCAGCTGGACCTGCAGTAGCAGCAAATCGATAACGACGGCCCTTAAGAAGTTCAAGAGGATATCGTGGCAAAGAAGAAGACGAAGAACCAGCCAAAGAAAAAGCAGGTCAACGCCGAGAACGTCATCGGCCTGCACTCCGAGGTCACCGACCAGCCGATTACGCAGACGCTCGAGGTCAACTACATGCCCTACGCTATGAGCGTCAACGTCTCGCGTGCGTTCCCCGAGATCGACGGCTTTAAGCCCTCTCACCGCAAGCTGCTCTACACCATGTACAAGATGGGTCTGCTCAAGGGCGAGCGCCAGAAGAGCGCCAACATCGTGGGCCAGACCATGAAGCTCAACCCGCACGGCGACGCCGCGATCTACGAGACGATGGTGCGCTTGGCCACCGGCAACGAGGCGCTGCTCGCCCCCTTCGTGGAGTCGAAGGGCAACTTTGGCAAGTACTATTCGGGCGACCTGAGCTACGCCGCCTCGCGTTATACCGAGGCCAAGCTCTCCCCCATCAGTGCCGAGATCTTCAAGGACATCGACAAGGACCCGGTCGACTTCGTTGACAGCTACGACGGCGCCATGAAGGAGCCGCGCCTGCTGCCCACCACATTCCCCAACATCCTCGTCTCGGCCAACAAGGGCATTGGCGTCGCCATGGCGTCCGACATCTGCGGCTTCAACCTCAACGAGGTCTGCACCGCCACGATGCACTACCTCAAGGATCCCGACTGCGACCTGCTCGAGTACATGCCTATGCCCGACTTCTCAACCGGCGGTGAGATCATCTATCGCCGCGAGGAGATGGAGAAGATCGTCGAGACCGGCCTTGGCAGCTTCCAGATTCGCTCCCGCTGGCGTTGGATTCCCGAAGAGCGCATCATCGAGGTCTACGAGATCCCCTACACCACCAAGACCGATGTCATCATCGAGCGCATCGTCAAGCTCTCCAAGGAGGGTAAGGTCAAGGAGATTGCCGACATCCGTGACGAGACCGACCTTTCGGGCCTGCGCATCGCTATCGACCTCAAGCGCGGCGTCGACCCCGACAAGCTCATGGCCAAGCTCTATCGCTCGACCACGCTGCAGGATTCGTTCTCGTGCAACTTCAACGTGCTCGTCGACGGCTATCCCCGTGTTATGGGCGTGCGCCAGATCCTGCACGAGTGGGTTGCGTGGCGCATTCAGTCCACGCGCCGCCGCATCAACTTTGACCTGGGCAAAAAGTCCGAGCGCCTGCACCTGCTGCACGGCCTTGAGGCGATCCTGCTCGACATCGACAAGGCGATCGCCATCATCCGCGGCACCAAGCTCGAGGCCGAGGTCGTGCCCAACCTTATGCGCGGTTTCGACATCGACGAGACCCAGGCCGAGTTTGTCGCCGAGCTTAAGCTCCGCAACATCAACGAGGAGTACATCCTCAACCGCACCAAGGACATCGCCAAGCTCGAGGGCGAGATTGCCGAGCTTGAGGAGATCCTCTCCAGCGAGGAGAACATCAAGAAGGTCATCAGCGACGAGCTGGCCGCCGTCAACAAGAAGTATGTGATGCCGCGCCGCACGGGCAGGATTGAGCCCCACGAGGTTATCGAGGTGAGCCTGGAGCCCGAGGTCGAGGAGTACCCGGTGACCATCATGCTCTCGCGCGATGGCTACCTTAAGAAGATGACAGACCGCGTGCTCAAGAAGGCTGCCACGCTCAAGTACAAGGACGGCGACAAGCCCTTTATCGAGTTCCCATCCTCCAACACGCACGAGCTGCTCGTGTTTACCAACAAGAGCCAGGTGTACAAGTGCAAGGTCGCGCAGTTTGAGGACACCAAGTCGGCCCAGCTGGGCTCGTACCTGCCGACCGATCTTGAGATGGAACCCGACGAGAGCGTCATCTGGGTTATCGACCCCGAGGACTACAAGGCTGACGCGCTGTTTGTCTTTGAAAACGGCCGCGTGGTGCGCGTCGCGCTTTCCGGATACGTCACCAAGACCAACCGCAAGCGCCTCAAAAACGCCATCTACGGCGGCAGCAAGTTGCTGTATGCCCAGGTGCTCAAAGAGGACCGCGACATTGCGCTGGTCTCGAGCGACTACCGCCTGATGAACTTCAACACGTCGTTGCTCAAGACCAAGACGACCACCAACACGCAGGGCGTCCAGGCATTCACGGCCAAGAAGGGCCGCTCGGTCACCACGGTCGGCACGACCGAGGACATCCTCGGCGCCGGCGTTTCCGCCGAGAAGTTCACCGCGCAGAGCCTACCCTCCGCCGGTGCCCTCATGAAGGAAAACGACATGCCGAGCTTGTTTGACTAAAAGCCAGAACTCTTCATCAGGCACATGATTTAGGAACAGTTAAAGGCCCAGGCGACACAACCGCCTGGGCCTTTTCGTCAAGCGAAAGGCCTGGTACTGTCGTTAGCAAAATTTGCAAAAATTAGCAAAACTTGCAAAAAAATACCAAAACTTGCAAAAGGAAATGTCAACAGCCACGCATGGCAATCAGCAATCCTCTTGGTAAGAGCAACAAGCACTTCGGTTAGCGCTGATTGCCATGCGTTCTTCTTGTCCTTAGGCGAGCTTGCGAGCGAGCTCTCGCACCTCTTCCAACTTGGGCGAGGAGGCCATGCTGTCGCGCTCGGTCATACCGCTGATGGTGACAACGCCTTGGTCCTCCCACTTGCAGTATGCGCATGCGGACTTGTACATGGCGATCGCAGCATCATAGACGCCCTCGCTGTGGCTATCGAGCAAAAGGGCCGTCTTGGTGAACGGGAAGCCCGTAGCACCGAAGGCGTAAAGGCGGTCGATGGCGGCTTTCTCCTGCGCGGTAATATCAAACCAGTAGATCGGCGAAGCGAAGACGACCATGTCGGCGTCTTTCAACGACTCGATCACGCCGGCCATGTCGTCCTTCTGCACGCAGGCACCCTCATGGGCAAAGCAGTACTGGCATCCCAGGCAACCAGTGATCTTCTTGCTGGCAACGCGGACGACCTCGACCGTATGGCCGCCCTCACGCGCGGTCTCGGCAAACGCCTCGACCATAATGTCGGTATTGGCGCCCTTACGCGGGCTACCGCTCAATACAACGATATTCATAGGAATCTCCCTCCTTCATGCCGCAGGCGCGCGGCACGCTTTCTGTTTTAACCAAACCGGATGGAGCTATTCAGTTGTCTGCAGACCACATCTCTTGTTCGCACTCTCTAGACACAATTCCATTGGTTGATAACTCCCCGGCAACCTTAATTCTCTCTCCAAGAATCAAGCGGGCAGAATGTTGCTCGCAAAGTGTCGGCTGTGGGAAAATTAACTTGAGCTTTCTCCCTGCTCGCGTGAGCGTTCGCGTGTATGAACCTGGCCGAATCGGACAGGCGCAATATAGACCCACGGAAACCGGCCTACGAACAAGGAGCGCCTTATGTATGGACAGTGTGTTACACCTCAAACCCAGAACAAACGGACCAGCCTGTCTATCCGCAACGCCATGCGTCATACAGGTGTCAGAGTCGCTGCTTTCGGAGTATGCATTCTTATGGCGGGGCTGCTTTTGCTACCCGGCGCGGCACTGGCGGCCGAAATGCCCGAACCCGATACCGCAACGCCCATTACCTGCGACGAAACCAACACGAACGGCAACTTCACAGCTACCACCGTTGTCGACCATTACTACGACCTAGAGCTACCCCCTGCTTTCATGTTGATCCAGAACGAGGCGTTTGTTTACGACTTCCCCGACAAACCCGAGGATTTCTCCTACGGGCTTAACGACACCGTCCACCTCTTCAAGGTCGACACCGATACCGAAAGCCTTATAAAAACCGAGAACCCCAAAGAGGCAAGCGTCTCTATCGCCCTGACCATGATCGACAATCACGTTAGAGCAACCGTAGTCTTTACAGGCAGTTACGCCGACGACCAAATCCCTTACAGGCTGGACCTCAACAGCTCAACCTACCTTGGCGCACACGTTGACCGTGACTTCGACAGCGGGCGGGGGATTATGCACGAAACGCGGCACGATTACTACATCCGTTACGTCTTCGACAGTGACGTGCACTTGTTTGCAACCGATACGAGCGGTTCCAAACCCGAACCGGAAACCAAGCCCGAGCCCACACCGCAGCCCAATGCAAAAAAGCCCACGGCAAATCCCGTTTCCACCAAGGCAGTAGCGGCAGTTAAACCAGCCGGGGCCACCCTACCCGCGACGGGCGACAACGGTGCGATGGCAGCCGCCCTGAGTGTTGCCGGTGCTGTAGTTGCGGCAGTTGGCATTTCTGCAACAAGGCGTCGCAACCGCTAGCCAACATTTAGTACCCCGCAGACAAAGCTCTATCCCCGCTCCGATGAGCTTTACTCACCGAGAAGTTTCTTCCCCACGGAAATGAGCTTTTTCCAACGGTCGCCTTCAGGCCATCAACGCCCCGCGAAACCGACGAAACAGACTGTGCCGAACCGCCATCGAGCTCTGCCCCATCGCAAACAGCGTCGACGGCGTCTTCTGGCAACATTTTTGGTCGCCATAGCTCCGATTCGGCAGGGCCCAGCCTCCGCTCGATCTCGAGCAAGACTTGTAAGGAGTCCACAGTCAAGATCAACTACGGAAATCGTGACGAGCCGATACCGCTCGCATGCCCCCTTCGGAATAGGCGCTGAGCAGCTCCTGGGCGTGGGCGAACTCGGGCCCTCGCCTCCAACCGAGCAGGCGGTTGACCGCGAGATTTCCCTGAACGTTGTGGACAAAGAGCAGATAGGCGTCCTCGCGCGAAAGCCCGGCCTTCTCCATGATCGAGGGAACCATCTGCTCCGCGCCGCGCTCGATAACGCGCTGGGCCACGCGGGCGTACGCGTCGTCATCCGAGTAGAGCAGATAATAGTCATCGTTTGCCGGCGGGCGCTGGCAGAGGGCATCCGCCTCCGTTCCTTCGAGCGGGGCACGGACGGGTGACGGTGCTTAAGACTCCCTGCTAGTCGCTTTGAGATATCCCTCGTCGTCCACGGGCTCCAGCCACTCGTTGGAGGTCTCCTCGCCCGGAACCTCAAGCGCGAGATGGGAGAACCAGCTGTCGGGCGCGGCTCCGTGCCAATGCTTCACCCCCGGGGCGATGTTGACCACGTCGCCCGGGTGCAGCTCCTGTGCCGGCTTTCCCCATTCCTGGTAAAACCCTCGGCCAGCCACGCAGACGAGGATCTGCCCGCCGCCGCTTTTGGCGTGATGGACGTGCCAGTTGTTGCGGCAGCCGGGCTCGAACGTCACGTTGTGGACACCGACCTGCTCGGTGGAAAGGGGCGCGAGGTAGCTTTGCCCGATGAAGTACTTCGCGAACGCGTCGTTGGGGGCACCGATGGGAAAGGCCATCTCGTTTTGGTGCTCCGCTCTTGCCACAGCGGCATCGCCATCCGCCCAAACTTCCGTAGCCATGC
>CALBBA010000230.1 GCA_937926755.1 uncultured Collinsella sp. | reverse complement strand
TACTTTACCGGGAACGGCAAGGCACATAATGTTCCTCTTTTATACGTTTTGCGCTGGATAGGCGCCTAATTACCCATCAGATGATGGTAACGCTCGCGGGAGTCGCGAGCAAACGCGTTACAGCTGTGAGACGGTTGAGCGCGGCGGCGCGCGAGGGCGAGCTATTGCGATGCGATCTGCGCAAGACGAGCGCGCGCGACAGCCGCCTGACCGTAGGCGATGCAGCCGTCGTTGACGGGCACAGTGTGGGGGACCAAGACGGCAAGACCGGCGTCTTTGAGTTCATGAGTAAGGAGCTGAAGCAAAAGCCGGTTCATGAACACACCGCCCGAGAGCGCGACGGTATCGAGGCCTTCGCGCTCACAGATCTCGCACGCGACGTGGGTCGTAGCGTGCGTAATGGCGATGTGAAACCCGAGGGCGAGCCTGTCGGCCGGCGCGCCTGCCTCGATTCCATTCAGAAGAGCTTCGATGAGCGGTTGGGGGTCCAAGATGGGGGAGTCGTCGGCAGACGTGAACACGCCTGTATGATTGCCGTCGAGACGAACGGGCTTACTGCCGAGCGCGCGCCAGGCGGCGGCTTCGAGTTCGATGGCGGGCTCGCCTTCGTAGGTTGCCTGCCCACAAATGCCCAAAACTGCAGCTGCGGCGTCAAAGAGACGCCCCATGCTGCTCGTGCGTGGGCTGTTGATGTTCCGCTCGATCATCGTAGTCGTGATGTTGCGCGTTTGCTCGTCGAGGGTGCTCAATAGTCCCGCGGCACCCGGGTGCTCGAGCAGGCCGAGCTCGCTCAGCAGGGCAAAGGCATTGCGCCGGGCATCGCGCACGGATGCGGCACCGCCTGGCAGCACCCAGGTGCGCAGGTGCGCGGCGCGATCAAAATCGGCAAGGCCGGCGACGAGGAACTCGCCGCCCCAAATGGTTCCGTCGGTGCCCGCTCCCGTGCCGTCAAAGGCGATGCCAAGGACGCGCGCGTCGGTTGTAAGCTGGCCCGCGGCGATAGCCTCGGCCATTACGCTCGCGATATGCGCATGATGGTGCTGCACCTCGACGAGCGGCAGATTGCATTTTCGCGCCTGCTCACGCGCCCACTGGCTCGATAGATAGCTGGGATGTACATCGCAGGCTAAGGCGGCGGGCGCCAAGTCAAAGAGATCTTCCAAGCGCGTGCGCGCGGCGTTCCAGGCATCGAAGGTCCCGCCGTTTTCAACATCGCCGATATGCTGCGACACAAAACAGGTTGCCTCGCCGTTCGTCCCTTCACGCGTGAGCGCAATCGTGGCCTTTTGTTGTGGCCCGCAGGCGAGCACGCAGGACGGAGCGCCGTCGAGCGCCGGCAGCGGCAGCGGCTGGGGTGCATATCCGCGAGCGCGGCGCACGGGCATAACGGCGCCGTCGACCACGCGCACTACAGAGTCGTCGTAGCGCGAGAGGATCGCGCGGTCGTTACCGAGCAACGCGTCGGCGATGCCGGCGGCAACGAGGTGTTCCCAGGCAAGATCGTCGTCGGTCTCGATGGGCTCTTCACTCAGGTTTCCGCTGGTCATGACGAGCGCGTGCATACCGCGGGCTTCTGCCGCGGCAAGCAGCAGATGCTGAAGCGGGGTGTAGGGGAGCATAACGCCGAGCTCGGGCAGGTCGCGCGCGACGGACGGTGCGAGCGCGAGGGCGTCGGGAGAATCACCGCTCTCGCAAACAGCACGTCGGCGCAGCAGCACAATGGGGCGAATGCTGCCGGCCAGCAAGCCGCGCTCAACGTCGCTGATATGGCACAGGCGTTCAGCGTCGGCAAGGCTGCGCACCATAACGGCAAGTGGCTTGTTGCTGCGGCGTTTACGGCGGCGAAGCTCGGCTACCGCCTGCTCGTTGGAGGCGTCACAGGATAGATGGAATCCGCCCAGGCCCTTGATGGCGACGATGCCACCAAGGGCCAGCAGCTCAACGCAGCGGTCGATAATGGCGTCGCTGGTCTCGCGCGTGGTGCCGACGGCCAGCGGCGCGGCGGCTTCGCCCGGCTCATCGCCCACGCTCGCTTCGCGCCACATGATATGCGGCCCGCAATTAAAGCAGGCATCGGGCTGCGCGTGAAAGCGACGGTCGAGCGGATTGGCATACTCCGCGGCACACTCAGGGCACATGGGAAAACGGTCCATCGAGGTAGCCGCTCGGTCATAAGGCAGCGAGCGGATGATGGTAAAGCGCGGGCCGCAGTTGGTGCAGTTGATAAAGGGGTAGTGATAGCGTCGGTCGGCGGGGTCGAACAGTTCGCGCAGGCAGTCGTCGCAGGTGGCGATATCGGGCGAGACGAGCGTCGTATGCGCAGTCTGGTCCTGTGACGCCACAATGCGAAAGCCCTGTTCATTGGCGGCATCCCAACCGTTGGCTGCCAGGTCCACAACCTCGACATGCTCTACGCGGGCTGCCGCAGGCGCATGCTCAGAAAGCGCGGCAACAAAAGCATCGAGCGCACCGGCCAGAGCATGCGCTTCGATATGCACGCCGTCGCCCGCGTTGAGCACCCATCCGCAAATGCCATGCGCCATGGCCTCGCGATACACAAACGGCCGCATGCCAACGCCCTGCACAATGCCCGTTACATGAATATGCACATGCCGCATGCGACACCCCTCATCAAAACCGACCAAATAGGGACAGGTGCGCTACAGCCCCAGGCTCTGCTTGGTGGCGGCGCACGTGAGCTCGCCGTGCTTAACGCCGCGCAGGCCCAGCAGACGGTCGGCTAGTTCGTAGACGCGCTCGCCGCGACCCTTGAGCGCCAGAATCTCCAAGCAGTTGTGGTGATCCAGATGCACGTGCATGGTCGATACGATCTCGTCGGTGTAGTCGTGCTGCACTTCGTCCAGACGGCGCGTCAGGTCGCCGGTATGGTGGTCGTAGATCATGGTGAGCGACCCGATAACATGCTCATCGGGCGTGCGCATCTGCTCCTTGGCGATCGAGGCGCGAATCAGATCACGTACGGCTTCGGAACGGTTGGCCACGTCACCGCGGCGCGCGATCTGCTCGTCAAAGCGGCGCAGCAGGTCGTCGGGCGCGGTGACCGAAAAGCGGACCAGCTCGGAGGCAGAGCCGCTGCAACGGCAGTCCGCGTCGCCAGTCGGCCCGTGCGAATGCTCGTGCTCGTGCTCGGCCACGTTACACCAGTTTCACAGAGCCGACGGAGTTGTGATCTGCCTCGATGGCCTCCTCGTAGCCCTCGAGCGCATCGTGCGCCTCGTGCAGCGCAGACATGGCGGCCTCGAGCTTGGCGCCGATGCGCTCCATGTCAAAATTCTCGGTCGCATGCAGCAACTGATGGCTCCATTCGTGAGCGAGCTCGATGGTGTCGTCGACCTGCTTGACGCTCATGGCAAGCTGGCTCATATTCATTCCGACGTCATGCATGGAAAGTCTCCTTTTGTACGAGTCTATTCAGTGGTTCAGATTCTACTACGGAGGGCTCCTGCGCCCGCTGCTGTATGCCAGTTGTCCTACGGAGCCAGTGAAGCAAGCGGCGCGACTACGACACCGTCTTCCCGTCGGTAGGCAGTTGCGGTTCCAGTGAGAACGAGCAAGAAGGACGCTTCGCCTTGGTGTGCCGCATCGATTTTAGATGCGAGTTTCTTGAGATTGGCGGCAGCGGCGTCTATAGGTTTTGAGCCAAGCTTGACCTCAACCAGAGCGTACCTGCCGTCATCTAGCACGAGTACGGCATCGGCTTCAAGGTCGGTCTTGTCCCGATAGTGATAAACCTTGCCGCCAAGCAGGTCCATATAGGTGCGCAGGTCACGGATGCACATCGATTCAAACAGAAGCCCAAATGTTTCAAAATCCTCCAGGAGCTTTTGAGGCGTTGCCCCCAGGGCTGCGACCGCAAGCGATGGATCGCAGAAATGGCGCGTCGGACTCGTCCGTACGGCGGTTTTTGAGCGGAGCCGCGGGGCCCATGCCTCGAGATCTTCGAAAACGCAGGAGCGGGTCAAGGCGTCGACATATTCAGAAACGGTATTTCTTGAGGGAGGTTCTCCTTGCATGTCAGCGGCGATTGTGGCGAGCGATGCCTCTGTCGAGATGTTGCGAGCGTAGCTTCGAATAATCTGGGCCATCCAAGTCTTATTTCTCCGCAGTCCATCAATCTCGTCGATATCGGAATCAAGCAGTTCCGAGATGTAATCAGGGGCCATGGATAGCGCAATCCCATGGTTTGGCTCGGTAACCGCTTCAGGCCAACCTCCTCGGCAAAGTGAGTAGACGATACGTTCGATATCGAAGTCGACCATATCGGCAACATCGGTGTTTCCATCAAACAGACTTGCCAGCGAAACTGATCCTGTTGACTCGCGTGATTCAAAAAGTGACATCGGGCGCATGTTTATACGTGCTATGCGGCCGACTCCTGAGTGTGCCGGCATTTCGCTTGCCCGAGGCGTTGCGGAGCCGGTGAGGATAAACCTGCCTCGCCCTTTGCCACGGTCGATCGCGAACCTTACGGCGTCCCAAAGCTGCGGGGCCATTTGCCATTCATCGATGAGGCGTGGCTCATCTCCTTTGAGCAGGAGAGAGGGCTTCGAATCGGCAAGCTGGATGTAACTCGGACCGTTATCGGGGTCTTGCATGTAGATGCTGCTTGCGGCTGCCTGTTCAGCCGTTGCGGTCTTGCCGCACCATTTTGGCCCTTTGATTTGGACAGCCCCAGAAGATTTTAGTTTTCTGGCGAGCACTTTGTCCGCGACTCGTGGTAAATAACCGTGTTGAATTGAACCCATGTCACCCTCCTTGCTATCAGGGTATTATACCGTTGATTTGTGCAAGTTGGACGATTTAGATTGTGCAAGTTGGACGATTTAGATTGTGCAAGTTGGACATTATGTCTAGTAAACATTCATGATGCCAGAAGAGAAGCCCTAGAGTCTCCAGGCCTTTGTCGTATAACGCATGATGTCAAGAATGTCGGCCTTGATGTTTGGTGGCAGGGCTTTGAAGAGCGATAGATATTCGTCTTCCTGAGCAGTATAAAACGCAGGGCTTCCGTCTGGATCTTTGGTATAGCCAAGGATATCGTTGGGCGTGCATCCAAAGAGATCGCACAATGCAACAATGCGGTCCTCTCCTAGTTTTGCTCGACCTGTTTCCCATGCACTATATGTCGCCTTGCTAACGCCAAGACTGTCCGCAATTTGAAGCTGAGTAAGCCCTGACTTTTTGCGGATTCTGGCGAGTGCGGTATGTTTATTGGTCACATCCATGTCGCTCCCGTCTGATATCAAGAGCAACTTTGCATTTCGGTGCCGGTCAAATGTCTAACTGGATTGTCCTTAGGTGCAATAATTGACATAAAGTCTAATTTGAATAAACTCAAAACCAATATAAATAGACATCGAGGAATGGTGGCTATGGGGAGAGTTGTTGGAATCGATCTTGGGACGACCTATTCGGCTGTCGCTGTGTTGGGAGACGATGGACTTCCCGAAATACTGAAGAATGCGGACGGAGAACCGACTACACCTTCGGTTGTTTTATTCCAATCATTTGACGGAAAAGACGAGCCGCTTGTTGGAACGATGGCCAAGCATTCGGCGGCAGGTGATCCCGATAATGTTGTCCAGTTCGTTAAACGGCAGATGGGAAATCCGGATTGGAGATTCGACTCCGACTCGGGCGTTTCCTACTCTGCAGAAGAGGTTTCCTCCCTTATTATCAAAAAATTATTGCAAGATGCCGAGCAGGCACTTGGAGAAGAAGTATGCGGAGCCGTGATTACGGTTCCCGCATATTTTGATGATGCAAGAAGAACTGCGACAAAGCAGGCAGGTGTAATTGCGGGCACCAAAGTGCTTCGCGTGTTGAATGAACCGACGGCCGCAGCCCTTTCCTTTGGTCTCGATACCGAGAAGAACGGCGTCACGCTTGTCTATGATCTGGGCGGCGGAACGTTCGACGTGACGCTTCTTAAGATAGAGGACGGTTGCTTTACGGTTATCGGAACCGATGGCGATAGGAACTTGGGCGGATTCGATTTCGATAACGCTCTAATGTCGTTCGTGGCAGAAGAGCTCTCGAAACAGGGCGCTGGTAATGTTCTCGAGGATTATCTGATAAGTGCCGAGCTTCGAGAGAAATGCGAAATGGTTAAGCGCACTCTTTCAAACGTGGCAAAAGCCAACCTTCACATTTCGAAAGACGGAAAGCCTTATCGTGTGGCTATTTCTCGCGAGGATTTCGAGCGGGCGAGTAGGTCACTCCTGAATCGAACGCAGGAGCTGGTCGAGGACGTGCTCGAGGACACCGGTTATTCATGGGGCCAGATCGATCATGTGGTCCTCGTTGGTGGCTCAACGCGTATGCCAATGGTACACAAGTTAATCGAAGATATTTCGGGGATGAAACCCGAGCTTGGGGTAAATCCCGATGAGGCTGTCGCCATGGGGGCTGCCGTTCAGGCCGCAATAGAAATGGAATCGAGCATTGACGTGGCGGGATCGGCGGAAAATAGTTTGCCGGATATGCCCCTCTTTACGGCTCCGAGCGTAGTCATTGCCGATGTTACCTCGCAACCTTTGGGGGTTGTGATGCTCGGGAAAGACGGCAAAGACTACAACAATGTCGTGATTCCGAGGAATTCACCCGTGCCGGGGAGTTATTCACAGGACGCAGCAACGGTGAGCGAGAACCAGTCGTACGTCGATGTTCAGGTGACACAAGGCGATGACCCAGACTTGAACTATGTGGTCATTATCGGTTCAAAGGAAATACCGCTTCCGCCCGGGTTGCCCAAGGGATCTCCCGTCCGCGTGGTTTACGAATACGACAAAGAACAGACGGTGCATATCCGTCTATATGACGGGGAGAGCGGACGATTGTACGGTGAGTTCGAAATCGACCGCGTGGCGAATATGGACGAGCGGCAACTTGATGCCGCCGTTAACAAGATGAAGAACATCGAAATTGGATAGGGGACACTGATGGAAGAATTTGTTGACTACTATGAAATTCTCGAACTGGAAAAGAATGCGCCGATTGAGGAGATTGAAGAGGCGATTAAGAAAACACGAAAGCGCTTCAGGCGCCTCGAAGGATCTCCGGATGCTATGCAAAGAGCAAACGCCGAAAGGATGATGCAGCTCTTAAATGAAGCAGATTCGTTGTTTCACAACAGTTCAAAACGCTTGGAATACGATGCCACATATGATAGCGGGAAGAGTGACAGCAAAAGGGACCTGGAAAAAGACGCCCGTGCTGCAACCGCCGAGAAAGACTGGACATCAGAAGCGAAAGATAATTTCAAAAACGGTCAGAGTGCCAACGCTTGTTTTGCCGCTAGGGAGGCAACAAGGAATTGCTCAACCGATGCGGAAGCATGGCTTGTGTGGGCTCTGGCAGCATATTCGATGGACAAGTATGACGAATCCATTTTTGCTGCATCTGAGTTGCTGAAGCTTGGCTCGAATCAGGCGACCGCTCATAGGCTGTTGGGCGACTCGTACATAATGATTGATAAATACGCAGACGCCGAGGCTGAGTTTCTGAAGGCCCAGCAGATTGATAAGAGCGACTATACGATTATGGCGCGCTTGGTTGATGCGCGTTATCTTCAGGGGAAATTTGACCAGGCCCTCACTATGGCGCGCAATCTTCATGAGGCACATCCGGATTATGGACCCGTCCTAAGCTCGTTATGCCGGTGTCTAGAGACGGATGTCGAGAACAAAATGAGCTCAAAGGATAATGCTGGCTATTTCACCAATATGAAACAAATCCAGCATGCTGAACTTGTCGTTAGTGAAATGCGCGCGTTGGGAAATATCGACAAGGCTGATGAGGAATGGATTGAGAAAATGGAGGGCCTTATCGACTGGGCGCGTAAAAGGCACTACATTGCACCGGCCCGATGGTTTTGGATTCTCTGCGGCTTGACCTTCTTATTTATGATAAGCGGGTCAAGTGGCGCTCTCTTGACGCTCGTTCTGTTCTTTGGGCTGCTCCTGTATGCATTCTTCTTTGTTGTACCGACCGGATGGATGATCAATGCCCGCAAATTAGGAGAGCTTGCAAAGAGGACGGGGCTCCAATAATGGACGTGCGCTGGGACCAGGCACTCGACAGCTTGGAGATGGATCGCCAAGCAATTATTGACTGTGCAGAACGGCTCAGAGCGTCTCTCGCTTCTCTCAAATCAGATTCAAGAAAAATCAAAGACCTGGCCACTGGCGAAGCTTATGCAGGATTATTCAGTGAGCTGCTGCTTGCTGTTGATAGAGTTAAGAATGAGCCGCTGTCAGAGGACTTGAGGTCTTCGATTGCGGATGAGATTATCGAGGTTTGTAGCCATTACGGGCTTGAGTCTGTTCTGTGCGACGAGACAGTTAACCTACATGAGCATGAAATCGTTGGATTGATTAAGACAGACGACGCCTTCAAAGATGGAAAGGTGGCTCGCGTAGAGCGAGACGGTTACAGGATTGGTGGAAGACTTCTCCGTCCAGCGCGAGTGGTTGTCTTTCGGCACGAAGAGGGCTGATGGCCAATATGTCGCTGGAAGAGACCTATGCCGAAATGAGGCAAGCGCTCAGCGAGGTCAAGGAATGCCAGGCTCATCTGCTGGGAGCTTGTGAATCCCAATCTGCCTCCGTTGACACGTGGTTGCAGATGACGCTGAAGGAGAGACAGGAGGCAAAAACACGAGCGCTCAATAAACTCAGCATCCGGGAGAAGCGCCGCAACGCCCTTTTGAAAAAGCGAGTGCAGGATACCGTTGACGAGTTGCTGGCGATCGAGGAAGGCTCGGCCCTCAATGCCGCCGAGTATATCCAGATTGGATCGATGTCGAAAACTTCAAAACTCGACGATTTGTTTACGGTGCCCTTTATCGTTCCGTTGCTTGGTCATGGCAATATCGTGATGTCGGTTTCAGACGAGGGCTGCATTTCAGACGGGGTAGTACGCGAGGTAGAGGCCAAGACGCTTTTATCGACTTCAGCGTCGCAAGTTGAAATCATTAGTTTTGACCCGGCACTCAAAAACATCGAGGCTCCTTTTTCGACGATTGGCCGGAACGGGCAAGGCGAGGCAGCGGTCAGGTATTTGCATTCGAGAGGCGAGCTCGATGCCTTGCTTAACGAGCTGACCGACCGTGTGACGCAAATCAACAACGAGTTGCTGTCAGACGATGAGAGCCTAGCGGTATATCACCAACGGGTCGGAATGCCGGTCGAGAAGTACCAGCTCGTTGTGATCCACGATATGCCGATGGGAATGGCTGCCGAGCAATACGACCGTATCTGCTCGCTGATGAAGGCGGCCCCAAAGGCAGGCACTTCTTTCCTAATGATACAACCCAAGATGGACGACTTGCCCAAATGGTATTGCGAGAAGAAACGTTCCTATCCTGTTTCGGAGCGTCTCGAACTATTCTCGGGCAGTCATGCCCGATGGCTGGGTCACGATGGCTACGATGTTGAGCTCTATGAGCTTGACACGATTGAATCGGCGCAAGCCGCCGAGCGGATGGCCCGATCAGCGGCAGAGCTGCGGTTGCCCGAAGTAAAGATCGAGTCGGTGCTTCCCTCGGAGTATTGGATGGAGACGAGCGAGGACGGAGTCACGTTCTCGCTGGGTCTGCGTGGAACCCAGACGGTTGATGTCACGATTGGCTCGAATGAGACTCAAAGACATAATGCACTGATAACCGGCGCGGTCGGACAGGGTAAATCGAATCTGTTGAAAGATATCATCTACGGTTTGTGCGCCAGGTATTCTCCCGACGAGTTGGAACTCTATCTGTTTGATTTCAAAGAGGGCGTTACCCTGTTTCCCATGGCTCCCACGCCGGATTCCCCCGAGTATCTACCGCAGGTAAAGGCATTTGGGCTTGAGGCCGATGAAGACTTTGCCATGGATGTGCTGAATTCCATAGCCGCCGAGGCCAAACGGAGGGCCGCTGCGATCAAGCCTTACGGAGATAATCTGCTCAAGTATCGGCGCAATAGCGGGAATAAGATGCCGCGTATCGTTGTGGTCATTGATGAGTTCCAGCTATTTCTAGAAGGCGCGAGAGGCAAGGAAGCCTGTGAACTTTTGGAACGCATCGTTCGCCTTTATCGTGCATACGGTATTCACGTGATATTGGCGTCACAAAGTATCGGCGGGATAACCAATCTTGCCATTTCCCAAGGCAAGTTCTTCGCACAGTTTCCTATCCGTATCGGACTGAAAAACTCGCCGGCGGAGTCGCGGGCGACTTTCGGACCCTTTAACGAGGCGGCTGCTAGTCTAAGGTTCAGGGGACAGGCGATTCTGAACGAAGATTACGGAAATCCGAGCGCAAATGTGACGGTGCTTACGCCGTTTGCTGAGGATGCCACGTTGGACAGTCTCAGGAACAAGTTCTATGCAATGCCAAAAGGGCACCTTGATGAACCGGTGGTTTTCGACGGAAGCACTCTGCCGGAGTTGACTGAGGCCCTCCTTGAGCAGAACGACATAGATTCAGGTAACGTGCCGAGCGCCTTGCTTGGCCGGGGTGTTTCTGCTGGGTTGGCACCGATATATTTCCCGTTTGAAAGAGCTGCGGGAAGCAATATCGCTCTTGTGGGCAGGGGAACGCTGCCAGGGCTCGGTGATCTTCCGAATTCTGTCGATCTTGCGGCGTGCGTTATGGAAACGCTTGTTTTATCGCTTGCGCGCTATGAGCGAGGCGCTGAGTTTGCTGTAGTGGAGGATGGCGCGCGCCATGTTTCTAATTCGACTCTGGAGATATGCGCTCGTGCGGGGGTTTCTCCGGAGGTCGTACCTTCGGACGAAGCGGCTGCATGGATTACCAATTGTCTTCAGAGAAATGATGTCGGGGAAGAATGTGGGCGGGAGCGGTTTGTGCTGGTGCCGAATGCGGACTCACTAGGATCTTTCGACTTTGGTGCTCAGCAGAAGATTCAAAAGGTATTCCGCGAGGCTCCTATGCACGGAATCCACTTTGTCTGCCATTGGCAAAACCCCGTAGCGCTTTCAGCGCAGTTGGGTTCATCGGGACTGTCGTCTTTTGACGGCGTGGCGTGTCTGTTTGGCTCGAATGTCGCAGCGAAGCAGTTGGATGGCCCGCTGTGCCAGTGGAACGGGCAAGAGAACCGGGTCCTTTACAAGGAGGCTTCTTCGGGACGTCCCTCAATGAAGCTCATGCCCTTTGTCGCAACGCGATTATGGAGGAGGGGCGACGATGAGCAGGGATGATTTGTACGAAAGGTATCTGTCCGAAGCAGAACGATTTCTGAAATCGGAGGCATCGACCGCCCAGCTTGTTAAGCAGGAGTGCGATCGTTGTGATCGGGAGTCGATTTCTGCGAGGAACATGGCGGGCAAAAAGAAAGCGGAGATAGATCGCCTGGCGCATCAAGCACAGGAGGCTTTTTCGCAATTGTCTAAACGACTTGCGGGGAGTCACGCGAAGGACGTCGGCGCTGCGCTTCCGAACATGGTAAGACCGATTGCGTCGAATGAAGACGCTGCCGAGCTTGCCTCTTCGTTATCAGGGCTTATCAAGAAAATCGATTGCTATATCGAGATGATTGAAAAAGATACGTCTGTGAACGAGTTGAGTCAGCGATCTTCAAATGCACTGGATGCTCGACGGGCGGCTCTTGACCGGAAGCGTCTTCTGGTGGAAGAAGAGAGGGCGATGCTGGATCCTCTTCCCGTTAAAGCCGAGGAGTCGAAAGGCGGCTGCCTTTCTCAGGCGGCGGTTCTATGTGCGTGCTGTATTGGGGTAATTTCGCTTATTGCGAATGTGCTATTTGGGTTGTTGTGACAACGGAAAGGAACAGAAATGAGTCAGAACATCGGCCAGCTCGTTGCAGAGCTGAACGCGTTGGTGTCGAAGATGGAGACGCAGCGAGGTGTGTGCGTCACGGTGGCGGACGATCTCGATTCACTGCACGACATGCTTAACGCGGCAATGGAAGGAACAAATTCGACCGCTCAAAATGAGGCGGTTGGGCAGCTCGGGGCGGCAGCGGCGAAGCTGCTCGAAGCGGGCGGCCTCATCAGTACGGCATGCGATGTGGTCAGCACGTATGCAAGTACGCTCTAGGCGTTTATGGGTGGCGCGGGGGCTCGTCTCCGCGCTTGCCGTTTTCTTGTTCGGCTTGGGAATTGTTCTGGTCGGTCGTATTGGCGTGAGAAAGGTCGTGAAATCCAGCGGAAGCAATTGTGTGCTGGCGGCTTGTGCAGATGGTGTTGGAGATGTGCTTGATATCTGCAACGCGAGAGTTGCTGACACGGTTTCAGGGGTTGTAGAGCAAGACGAATCTCGCTCTTCGTCCATCGATGGGAGCTCGGAATTTCAGCCAAGCATTCAAGAACGGTACTACGCCGACTTGGCGCATGGGCCTAAGGGCCCTGAGTTTCAGAAGTACATCGTTTTGCACGATACGGAGGGCGATTCTTCCCCTGAAAGTGTCATCGATTGGTGGGAGTCCAACGGCAATAAGGTAGCGGCTCATTTTGTTGTTGGAAAAGATGGGTCGATCGTTCAATGTGTGCCTCTCGATCAAATCGCGCACCATGCCGGTTTTGGCGATGCTGGGAAGAACGAGCAGTATGGAACAATCGATGATTCGAGAGATGACAAGGTCGGAACGTTACCGATAGGGGGAAGCTATCCCGATTACGGCATGAACTCTTACTCCGTTGGGATTGAGATGGTTCATGTTGGAGGATCGGGTGATTACCCCGAAGAGCAGCTTATCGCTGTCGACGGTCTAATTGCGTATATCGATGAGTACTACGGGTTCAAGAGCCAGATTATCGACCACAAGGCGTGGCGGACGGGAAATTCGGATACATCGGCGGAATTCTCATCATATCTGTCGAACTATCAAGAATATCGGCGTCATGTTGATGGTTAAAAGACAGCTTGAAAGGGGAGACAGTGAAGTGTCCCAAATGTAACGCAGAGATAGAAGAGGGGACAGTTTACTGCCCCTTTTGTGCTGCGAAAGTATCTTCTGACGTGGGTCGGTCGACCACAGAGAATGAGCGGATGCCATTCGATGGCAAGGATAATGCGAAGGGGAGGGCAGCGGCGGAGGATTCTGGCAACGAACTAGGTAAAAGAGTAATTGGGTTAATTGGCGGATTCGATTCAAATAAAATCGTGATAATTGGCCTGGTGGCCGCCATCATTGTTGGCGGCTTTTATGTTTGGAATCGATTCGGGGGCGGGCACCCATCACCAGAATTCACTCAAACCTATCAGCATACGATGTATAAATCGGACGCCGATGAGTTTGAGCCGGAAAACTCAGATGAAAAGGACGAGGTCGACGACGAGGGCGCAACTGAATTAATAGTGGTATCAAATAACTCCGCCGGGTTTCCAGAGATGGTGGTGAATGTCAAGGTGACCGGCTCTTCGACAGAGGCGTTGTCGAAGCCGGAGAATTGGTCCCTGAAAGAAGTGGGTACGGACGGTGGGCAGGCTTCGACTAACCCCCGGAGTGTTGTAGTTGGTTCGGACGGAGTTTGCAAGCTCGCATATCGATCGACGCTCGGTAGCGATTCGGGTGATAGCCGTACGGTTGTCGTGTCATATATTGATGATCAATCACATAAGGTTATGGATAGCTTTTCCTATTACTGTGATGCGAAGAGTTCGACGGTAGACGGTTACCTACTTTCTGAAAGCGACTCACGGCGTTATACCGAGGCGGAGATTGAAGAAATGGGTATGAGCACATGGGAGCTTTGCTTGGCAAGAAATGAAATATATGCACGCCATGGTCGCAAGTTCAAGAATGAGAAGATTCAAGAGTATTTCGACAATAAGGATTGGTATGAAGGCATATACTCGCCTGAGGAATTTGATGCGATGACATCACCGCTTAATGATATCGAGAGGGCAAATGCCGAAACGATCCAGTCTTACGAACGTGCTATCGGATCTGAGTTTTTAAATCCATAACAAAACTTGTGGCAAAGACTAGGCAAATGAAGAAAACGGGTGCGAGTCCGTCTGACCCGCACCCGTTCACTGGGGGCTGTTTGTGTCTACCATACTATCCGTGGTCGCATGCCTTGCGTTTGGCACTCCGGCGAGCGGTGCGAAACCGCTCATGGACGGCAGACAGGTAACAAGCGTATTACAGATGTTTCTCCAGCAGTGCCTGAAGTCTTGCCTTGGGTAAGGCGCCGACCGAGCGGTCGACCTCCTCGCCGTTCTTAAAGACGATCAGCGTGGGGATGCTCATGACGCCAAACTTCATGGCCAGGTCCTGGTTGTCGTCGACGTTGCACTTGGCAACGGCGAGCTTGCCCGCCAGCTCATCGGCAACCTCGTCAACGATGGGCGAGAGGGATCGACAGGGCCCGCACCACGGTGCCCAAAAATCGACCAGCACGGGCAGGCTGTCGTTAACGATGGAATCGAAGTTCTCGGGGGTAATCTGATTAATGTCAGCCATGGTGACCTCCATAATGCGACGCGGCTCGGCCGCGTAAAACTCAGTACGACCGTGCTTATACCCAGCCGCCCGCAAAGCAACCACTCGCGGGCAGCTCTTTTATATAATGATGGGCACGCAAACGATTGGAGAGCGCATGTCCACGTCACAAAGCCAGAAAAAAGAAGCCATCGCTCAGGCGGCCGAGCAGGAGCTCGCATCGCTCGCGGTCCGTGGCGTGCGTATCGTGGGCAACGCGTGCTCGCCGATCGTGCTGGTCAAAGGCGATTTGGACGAGGCCGAGCGTTCGGGTGGCGAGCTTGCCGCCGGCCCGGATGGCGCGGCGTTGCGCAAGGCGCTTGGGGCCATCGGCTACGCGCCCGAGGATTTTTGCGTGCTGGCAAGCGTCGCCGGCGTGGGTGACGGAGCGGTCGCGGGGGGCGAGACTCTGCCGTGCGAGCTGGTCCGTGAGGCGCTTGAGGCCTTGGACCCCGAGGCGGTGCTACTGCTCGACAACAACGCGGCCGATGTCATGCGCGAGACCTACGCCGACATGCTCGTGGCAATCGACGACTTTGATACTGCCATGCTCAAGCCCGGCTTGGTCGCCCATGTGCAGGGCCGCCGCGTGCTCGCGCTCGACGGTTTTGAGGCGGCGCTCACTGACAAAGCCGCCAAGCAGCGTATGTGGGCATACATCAAGCAGCTGACCCCGGCAGCCGCTCCGCTGTAGCGGATTGGCGCCGGCGAGCGATTGTCTGGCGGGCAAGGCACGCCTCGAGATCGGCGCCGCACTTCTACATCACAGCGCGCAGCTCAAACCGATCGCCGTTAATGCGGAACTGACAGTTGCCGTTCATGCGCTCCACGGCAAGTTTGATGCTCCTGGTGCCAAAGCCGTGGCCCGCATGCCGGGTC
>CALBBA010000229.1 GCA_937926755.1 uncultured Collinsella sp. | reverse complement strand
GGGGAGGGGGGGGCGGGCGGCGGCGGGGGGGGGGGGGGCGGGGGGGGCGGGGGGGGGGGGGGGCCCGTCTCCCCCGCCGCAACTACACGCTGCGTCCAAGCCGGCATGTCAGCTTGTTCGGTCTGCGAGGCAGGCTCGTTCTGCGCAATCTGCTCATGCTGCATCAGCGACAACTCGCCGCACCCGGCAAAGCCCTCAACTTCGTCGAGTTCATCCGCCAGATTCACGCCGTGCACGTATCCCATATCTACAGCCGGGGAATCGCCAGCATGCTGCGCCGGCCCTCCAGCGTCATCGTATACAAGGGGGTTCCGGGGGCGCCGACCATGCTCGGCTTCCGCTTTTCCATAATCATCAACACGCGGGCCTCTTGTAGCGCGAGGCGCCCCGGGTTCCCTATCAACAAAAGCATCGGGCTCAATCGTCATGCGCCGATCGGAATCAACCGCTCCCTCGCCCGCGCGCCCGTTGCCGCATATACTGTGCGCAGCGATGACCTCGGTCGCCCCTGCGCGAAACAGCCCCTCGATATCCGACGGATCGAGCGCTTCTATCAACACGACCACGCGACTCACGCGGCCTTCGGCCGTCAGGCGCGCAACAGTCTTGCGCACATCTTCGGTATCAAACAGAGACGCCGCGATGATGGCAGCCCCGCGGCGCGACGGAAACGCCCGAGCCATGGAAACCAGCCCGTCCAGGTCACCTACGCGAAGCACCTGTGCACCCGCATCACGGCCCTCGACTTCCCGCTGCAACAGCCCGTAATCGCCGCACGCGCAGCACGCAAGCCAGATCGCCTTCATCACTTGTCGCCTCCGCTCTTTTTGCCGCGCGCCGTGGCGGGAATCGTCAAGCTGACCGTTCCCTTGCCCGAGGCTCCCAGCAGTTCCTTGACGTCTTCGGGGTCAGCCGCCAGCGTCACCCATTCGATCTTGCCCTCGCGCGTGGCACCGGAATCCTCACTGGTATCGATCACGTACGCGCCGCACAGTCGATCGGTTACGCCGTCTTTTTGCACATACACATCCACGTAGCTGCCCACGCCCGTGGCGCCGCCGACCGAGTGCTCGGCATCGACCGCCACCGAAACGGCGACCTTGCCCTTAGGCACCTCGAGCTTGCGGCTCTCGGCCTTGGTGTAGACATTGCAGATCACGGCGTTTTTGGGAATACGCGAAGTCGTCACGTCGCCGCGCACCTGGCGCAGCTCGGTCGCCGCGTCACGCGGCAGCAGACTCGTCAGCCATTCTTGGGTTATGACATTGGTCTCATCGAGGGTCTCGCCCACATCGATATCACGCGCCGCGACGCATACCTCGACGCGATCGCCACCGTACTTGGCCAAGGTCTCAGCCTGGACCTGTTCGGCTTGCGAGCGGATCGACGAGCCGTAAACCATGCAGAGCAGAGCAGCGAGCACGCCCGCGACCAGACTGATGGCGATGCGCTTGCTCTTGTTCACGGCCGCTCCTCTCATGGCAGTGCCGGGCGGATGCCCGTACCACCATTGTCTGGGCGGTCAGAGCGCAAAGCGGCGCAATCGCGATCTTGGTTTTCGATGTCAAACCAATCGCTGACCAAAAGCTGACCAGCCCGTCAAGCTCGTGGCAAGGTTTTGGCCAGCACGTCAGCAAACTGCATGTTTCGAGGCTTTTCCGCAGCAAAAAAGCCGTCTCCCGAACAGTTGGAAGACGGCTGTCATAGGAAAAATCAATTACAGATGGACATCGGGATCGAGCATTTGAGCACTCACGCGCATGGATGACGCCAGGTTTTGGAACGTTTCCAGACGCAGGCTATCGATCTGCCCGGCGTCCTCGGCCTCGCGAACGGCGCAGCCCGGCTCATGGACATGCGTGCAATCGCCAAACCGGCACGCGCGCGATGCCTCGACAATCTCGGGGAAAGCGCGCGCCAGACCCCGCTCGTGACCCACGAGCGGCAGGCTACGCAGGCCCGGGGCATCGGCGATCACGCCGGCGTCGCCCGGCAGCGCCACCATCACGCGCGCGACGGTAGTGTGACGGCCCTGGTCGTCGCGTTCGCGCACACCGCCGGTCGCCAACGTGTCGTGGCCCAGCAGCGCATTGAGCAGCGTCGACTTGCCGGCACCCGACTCGCCCAGAATCATGGCGCAACTCCCGGCGGGCACGCAGGCACGGACCTCGTCCAGGCCGCGGCCCTCGGCAGAGGACGTCACGATCACGCGCACGTCCGGACCCACCAGGCGGCGCACGCGGTCCAGATCGCGCTCGAGCTCCTCGGCATCGCAGCGATCAGCTTTGGTGAGTACCACCACCGGCTCGGCATCGCAGTCGAGCGCCAACACCAGCGAGCGCGCCACGCGGTCGAGCAGCACCTCGCCGGCACCGAGCGCCTGCACGATTAGCACGCTATCCACGTTGGAGCAGAGCACCTGACGCTCTCCGCGGGCACGGCCGCGCCAACGCTCAAAGCTCGTACGGCGCGGCAGAACGCACTCAATCACGCCCATATCGTGCCCGGGAGCGCGGCGCACCGCCACACGGTCGCCCACGGCGGGCAGCAGGACCTCGTCCTCGCCGCGCGACTTAGCAAACCCCACGGCATGCTCGGCGCGGAAGGTATCGTTGGCAGTCGCCACCAGCGGAAACCCGCGATCCAAGCGCACCACGGCGCCAAGCTGCATCTGCTCGGGTTCCTCGGCATGTGCGCAAAAATCGTCAAAGGCAGTCTGCTGGGCTTCATCGACCGGCAGGTCATCAAACGCCGGAACGTCCTGCAGCGCGTCGAGTCCCGGCACGCTTGCCAGCAGCTCCTCGGCAGACGCGGGGGCCTCGGTCGCAAGCTTCCGACGACGATCGCGCTTAGCCCGCGCCCCCGTCGTCTTTTTCTTCGCTTTAGCCTTAGCCTTGCCCACAAGCGCCTCCCAGCACCATAAATCACAACTGAGCAGGTATTTTAAATCAAAACCACCCCTAAAAGGGGTGGTTTGCTCTTAGGGTATAACCCTTGGAT
>CALBBA010000228.1 GCA_937926755.1 uncultured Collinsella sp. | reverse complement strand
TCTGGCAGCTGCACAGCACAAAGCACAGCAGCGTGCACAGCACCAGCCGTAGCCTAGTGCTCCTCGCCGGCGCGGGCCAGGTCGTAGGGCGTGGTCTGGTAGACGTAGTAGTTGAGCCAGTTGGTGTAGAACAGCTGAGCCTGGCTGCGCCAGACGTTGCGCGGCTCGGCGGTGGGGTCGTCGCCCGGGAAGTAATGTGCCGGCACCTGGGGGTTGAGCCCGCGCTTCACGTCGCGCTCGTACTCCAGGCGCAACGTGTCGGTATCGTACTCGGGGTGGCCAAATACAAAGAAGCGACGGCTGTCGGTCGACTTGACGATATACAGGCCAACCTCGTCAGACACGGCCACGACCTCAAGCTGCGGCTCGGCCTCCACGTCCTCGCGGCGCACATCGGTGTTGCGCGAATGCACGGCATAGAAACGGTCGTCAAAGCCGCGGACCAGCGGGCTTTGCGGCTTCACCAGATAATGCTCGAACACGCCGCTCGCCTTTGCCGGCAGATCGTGCTTCTGGATACCGTAATGATGGTACAGGCCGGCCTGTGCGCCCCAGCAAATGTGCAGCGTGGAATGCACGTGTGTGGTGGACCAATCCATGATCTGGCAGAGTTCGGGCCAGTAGTCGACCTCCTCGAAGGGCATCTGCTCCACCGGCGCGCCCGTGATGATCAGGCCGTCGTAGTGGATATCGCGGATGTCGTCGAACGTGCGGTAGAACGTCTCCAGGTGGCCAGCGCTCACGTGCGTGGCCTCGTGCGTTTTGGTGCGCAGCAGGTCCACCTCCACCTGTAGCGGCGTGTTGGAGAGCTTGCGCATGATTTGCGTCTCGGTGGCGATCTTGGTGGGCATGAGGTTGAGAATGAGCACGCGCAACGGGCGGATGTCCTGATGCAGTGCGCGGTACTCGGTCATGACAAAGATGTTCTCGCTCTCGAGCTGCGCGGCGGCAGGGAGGGCGTCGGGAATGCGAATGGGCATGGAAGCTCCTTACGAGTCAGTTGCAGCTATGGTACAACGACCGGCCCCATCCGCGCGAGTACATCGCCCGGCGGTAGATTTTTAGGGCATGCCTTGATTTCTAGCTTTTCGCCACCCGGCGCAATGTGACACCAAGCGCCCCAAAAGTAGATTTCCCGTCATCCCAAGAATCTCTTGCACTTTAGCTTAGCAAAGTGGCAACAGGACGCTACAATGGTTCGACGCGAAAAACTCGGCCGAAAGGATACATATATGTACCAGACGCGTAAGATCGGTGTGGTCGGCCAGGGCCACGTAGGAGCACATGTCGCCAACAGCCTGCTTATGCAGGGCATTGCCGACGAGCTGTACCTGTGCGATATCAACGAGGCCAAGGTGACGTCCGAGGTCCAGGACCTGCGCGACTCCCTTTCGTTTGTCCCGTATAACACCAAGATCGTCAACTGCTACGACCACTTCGAGGAGCTGGCCTGCTGCGACGTCATCGTCAACGCCGCCGGCAAGGTCGCGCTGGCCGCCGGCAACCGTGACGGCGAGCTGTTCTTTACCACCGACGCCGCCCGCACCTTTGCCAAACGCATCGTCGACGCCGGCTTCGACGGCATCTTCGTGAGCATCTCCAACCCCTGCGACGTCGTGTGCACCGAGCTGTGGCACCTGACCGGCTACGATCCCAAGAAGATCATCGGCTCGGGCTGCGGTCTGGATTCCGCCCGCCTGCGCACCGAGATCTCCAAGAAGGTCGGCGTGAGCCCCAAGTCCATCGACGCCTACATGATCGGCGAGCACGGCTTTAGCCAACTGGCTGCCTTTAAGGCCGCGACCATCGCCGGCAAGAGCCTCAACGAGCTTCAGGCCGAGAACCCCGACAAGTACGCCTTTGACCACATGGAGGTCGAGGAGCTCGCGCGCAAGGGCGGCTATGTGACCTACCAGGGCAAGCAGTGCACCGAGTACGCCGTCGCCAACTCCGCCGCGCGCGTCTGCGCCGCCGTGCTGCACAACGAGCACGCCGTGCTTTCCGCTTCTACGCTTATGACCGGCCAGTATGGCGAGGAGGGCATCTTTACCTCCCTGCCGTGCGTGATCGGCGCCGAGGGCGTCGAGGAAGTCTACACGCTCGACCTGTCCGAGCACGAGCTCGAGGGCTTCCACAAGAGCTGTCAGCACATCCGCGACAACATCGCCCAGCTCGACTGGTGGGACGCCGAGGCCTACGACGCAAAGTAGGCCGCTGGCTGCCGCAACCTTGCGAATCGAAGCGCGATACCAAGCGGGCCGTGCCGGAAATCCCCGGCGCGGCCCGCTTTTTTGACTCACACAGTGCCCTCGCGAATCGAAGGTGAATACTTTTCCGCGAAGTGAACGAGCAAAAACGAGCCCCCGAAGCATCGACACTTTTCAGACGCTGTTTCCTGCGGTTTCGCTGAGTTTTTCCTGCAGTTTTGGCGTCAAAAAGTGTGGATGCTTCGGGGGTCCAAAATAGGTCGTTCACTTCGCGGAAAAGTATTCACCTTCGTTTTTCGCGCAGACACGGATCCGGCCGCCGCAACGCAAAACGGGGCCCGCGCGCAGCGCAGACCCCGTCGTGAGAGGTTATTCCCGGTATATTAGTACTGCTCGATGCCCATGTAGCGACGAACCTCGGGACTGTGGTCGAAGACCTTGCCGCGGGCGGCGCGCAGCTCGCAGCTCATGCTGTAGAAGAAGATCGGCTCCAGGTACGAACGCACGCTGGCGGGCACGTCGCCCACGCCGTACTCGAGTGCATCGAGCACCATGACTGTATCGGTGTGCGTGTTGAGGAACGCAAGAGCGCGCTCCTCCATGGGGCGGCACTCGCCCGCGCCAAGCTGCACAAAGTAGAACACGCCGGGCTCGGTGGCCTCAAACGGGCCGTGGAAATACTCGCCGGAGTGGATATAGCAGCAGTGCTGCCATTGCATCTCCATGAGCGAGCAGATGGCCATGGCGTAGGTCTGGCTAAAGTTGGGGCCGGAACCCAGGATATAGAAGAACTTGTGCTGCTGGCAGAGCTCGGCAAAGCGGGCGCCCAGCTCGGCGTTGACCTTCTCGCGAGCAGCGGGCAGCAGGGCATCCATCTGCTTAAGACCGGCATACATGTCGGCAAGCGCCTCGTAACCCTCCTGCTGGTCGAGCAACTCGGCAGCCATCAGGGCGCCGATACCCTGAGGCACCTCGGCCTGCGGCACGCCCTCGCCCCAGGGGTAGACCCAGGTGGTCCACTTGCCGTTATCGATCTTGGAGCCCTCGCAGTCGGTGAGGGCAACGACCTCGGCGCCGGCGGCCAGCGCCATCTCGCAGCCGTCGACGACCTCCTGCGTGTTGCCGCTGTGGCTGCAGGCAATTACGAGCGACTTCGGCCCAAGGCTCTTGGGAGCCATCAGGCAAAACTCGCGTGCCGTGTAGACCGTCGAGGTAAACGTGGTGGCCTCGCGCTTGAGCAGCTCGTTGGCCGGCATCAGGTCGATCATCGAACCGCCACAAGCGATCCAAAAGACATTCTCGATCTTGCCCTTGCGCTCGATGACTTCCTGAACCAGATCATGTGCGTTCATCCTGATGTTCCTCCTTGTGGGGCGGCTTTGAACGACGGCAGCTCGTACCTGCTGTCGTTCTATGTTGTCCTATTTATAACACGTGCAACAACGCCCGTGAAGTCATTTCACCAAAGTTGTTCTATGTTGTTCTATCTGTGGACGTTAGATGTCGAAGACGTAGCGCGAGCCCACGATCTTTTGGCGGCCGAGCAGTAGAGGGCGCCCGCCGGCGTCGGTAAAGTACGCCTCCATATAGAAGAGCGGCTCGCCGACCGGCACCTCCAGCAGTGGGGCCGCTTGAGCATCGGCAAGCGCAATCTCCACGGTGCAGGGGTCGGACTTGAGCGGCGCGCGACCCGAATGCTCGGCAACGAGTGCAAAGATGGAATTGTCCGTGAGGTCCTTGTCGGCAAGCGTCTGCAGATAGGGATGGTCGGCGAGCACAAAGGTGTTGTTCTCAAGCATGACAGGGATGCCGTCGGCTGTGCGCACGCGTTCGACCACGATAAGCTCGCAGCCGGGCTCCACGCCAAAGAACGCCGCATCCTCGTGCGTCGCTGCGACCACCGTGCGCGACACCAGACGCGCACCCGGCACCATGTCGTTGGCAGCACAACCCTCAGTAAAGCTCTGGA
The DNA here is from genome assembly GCA_937926755.1 of uncultured Collinsella sp. GTDB lineage: Bacteria > Actinomycetota > Coriobacteriia > Coriobacteriales > Coriobacteriaceae > Collinsella. Next base: position 3,533 of record CALBBA010000228.1, on the reverse strand, counting down.
CGTCACCCTTCTGGCGAATCTTGCGCTTGAGCTTGGGAGCGCACACAAAGGTACCCCTCCCCTGCTGGCGGCTGAGATACCCCGCGCGCGACAGCTCCTCGATGGCACGGCGCACGGTGATGCGCCCCACGCCGTAGGACTTCGCGAGCTCCATCTCGGAAGGAATGCGCGAGCCGGCCACGTACACGCCGCGCGCGATCTCGCCCTTCAGGTCGTCCATGACCTGCTGGTACAGCGGCACGGCGGACACGTCAGTACGGTCGGTCTTGCTATCGAAAGCCATCGTTACGCTCCATCCCGCGCATGCTCGGACTCAAACTCTTCAATCGCCGCCATAAACTGCTCGCCAAAGGCGTCGGCCTTTTTCTCGCCAATGCCGTTGACCTGAATCAGCTCGTCGCGCGTCTGAGGGCGCAGGCGGCACAGGCCGCGCAGGGCCTTGTCGGAGAAGACCATGTACGGCGCCATCTCCAACTCGGTCGAGATATCCTTGCGCAGGGCGCGCAGGCGCTCGAACAGCTCGGCATCGTCGCCCACGCGTGGGCGCTGATCCAGCTCGGCCTCCTCGCGCAGCAGATCCACCGCACGGCGGGCGCGGGCTGAGACCTTGCGCTTGGACGCGCGACGCTTAACGGTAAAGGCAAACGCCTCATCCTCGACCTCGCCGGCACGCGGGCCCAGCCCCACGACCGGGTATTGCCCCTGCGAGGTGGCCAAATAACCGCGGCCGCACAGCTGGCCGATGATGTCCTTGATGCGCCCGACCGATTCGCTCGACAGCTCACCGTAGCCGCGGTCCTCGTCCAAATGCATCTGGCGAATGCGCTCGGTGTTGCCGCCGTGGAGCACATCGGCGATGAGCGACTTGCCAAAGCGCATGGGGCGCGTGGCCACATAGCGCACAGCGGCGTGGGCCATATCGGTGACGTCCTCGACCTCGAACTGCGTGAGACAGTTGCTGCAGTTGCCGCAGCCCTCGGCGTCGTCTGCCGTGCCTCCCGCGGCGGCTGTCGCATGCTCGGCCGCGGCTTCGTCGCCAAAGTAGCGCAGCATGTATTCGCGCAGGCAGCCGGTGGTATTGCAGTAGCCCTCCATCTGGCTGAGCAGACGATAACGGTTCTGGAGCGCCCACGCGCGCTGCTCGTCATCGAGCGCCTCGTCGGCAGCATCGCCGCGATCGATCAGAAAGCGGCGCATGCGAAAATCGTTACCGTTCCACAGCAGATGGCAGCTGGCCGGATCGCCATCGCGGCCAGCGCGGCCCGCCTCTTGGTAGTATGCCTCGATGCTCTCGGGCACGTTGTTGTGAATCACGTAGCGCACGTTGGGCTTGTCGATGCCCATGCCAAAGGCGTTGGTGGCAACCATCACCTGAATGTCGTCGTCGATAAAGGCACGCTGGCTTTGACGGCGGGCGTCATTGCCCATGCCGGCATGATAGCGGCCAACGCGAATGCCGCTGGGGCCCAGCGCCTCGGCAAGCTCGCCTGCCAGCGCATCGACCGTCTTGCGAGTCGAGCAATACACGATGCCGCTCTCGCTCGAATGCGCGATCACGTAGTCGCGCACCCACGTGGTCTTGGCCTTGTCGCCCATCTCCTCGCAACCAAAGTAGAGGTTCTTGCGATCGAAGCCCGTCACCACCGTCGCCGGGTTTTGCAGGCCGAGCATCTGCTGAATGTCCGCGCGCACACGCTCGGTCGCCGTAGCGGTAAAGGCCGCCACGATGGGGCGCTGCGGCAGGGAATCGATGAACTCGCGAATCTGCAGGTAGGCGGGGCGGAAATCCTGGCCCCATTGGCTCACGCAGTGGGCCTCGTCAATGGCCACGAGCGGAACGCCGATGCCGCCTTCGGCCGCAGCTTCCTGCGCAAAGGCTAAAAAGCGCGGCTCGAGCAGGCGCTCGGGCGCCACATACATAAGCTGGTAGCGCCCCTCACGAGCGCGCTTGAGCACGGTATTTTGCTGGGCCGGAGTAAGACTGGAGTTGAGATAGCTGGGTCGCGCACCCGCCGCGAGCAACGCGCGGGTCTGATCCTCCATAAGCGACAGCAACGGACTCACCACAAAGGTGATGCCGGGCAGCATAAGCGCAGGCACCTGGTAGCAAATGGACTTGCCGGCGCCTGTGGGCATAACGCCGAGCGCATCGCGGCCGGCAAGAATCGCATCCACCATGCGGTCCTGCCCCGGGCGAAACGAGGTGTAGCCAAAATAGGCGCCGAGCGTGTCGAGCGCCGTCTGCTGCATGCTATCGGTCATGATTTCCTAACGTCCAAGTCATCTGCCGCCGATTATACGCCGCCACGCGGACCGGCGTCGCCCGGCTGTCAGCCACGCACATTCTGCGGGTAGTCATTGGGGACGTTCTTGAATGACTAGTCGTTTAAGAACGTCCCCAACGACTACATAGGATGAGAGTGGATAATCTCCCGGTTTGAGTCTGCATTCAAGCTCAAAGTGGGAGATTATCCACTCTCGTTTTTGTTCTACCTACATTTGTAGGAACAGTTCGTGGAGGCGGGTGTCTTCATCGAGTTCGGGGTGGAAGGTTACGCCGAGCTGGTTGCCCTGACGGGCGGCGACAATACGACCGTCGACTTTCGCTAAGGCCTTGGCGTCGCCGTGCACTTCGACGATGCGGGGCGCGCGGATAAACGTCAGCGGCACTTCACCGTCGATGCCGGCTATTTGCCCCTTGGTTCGAAAGCTGCCGAGCTGCCTGCCGTAGGCATTGCGCTCGACGAACGCATCCATGGTTGCCAGGCGCGGCGTCCCCTTATCGTCGTGGGCGGCAAGGTCGCGCGCCAGCAGAATCAAGCCGGCGCAGGTGCCCAGGACGGGCATGCCTTCAGCGATACGGGTACGAAGCTCCTCGAGCATGCCCAACTCATCAAGCAGCTTCCCTTGAACGGTAGACTCGCCGCCGGGAAGTACCAGACGGTCAAAGTCCTGCTTCAAATCAGCCGCCTGCCTCAGCTCAATACAGCGTGCGCCCAGCTCAGATAGCCTTGCCTCATGCTCGGCAAAAGCGCCTTGGACCGCCAGCACGGCAACCGTTTGGTCTGCATAATCGCTCATGTGCGATCCTTTCTGCTGGACTAGCGCCCGCGCTCCTCCATGATGATCTCGATTTCGTCGGCGTTGATGCCCACCATGGCCTCGCCCAGGTCCTCCGAAAGCTCGGCGATGAGCTTGGCATCGGTGAAGTTTGCCACGGCCTTGACGATGGCAGCGGCGCGCTTGGCGGGGTCGCCGCTCTTAAAGATGCCCGAGCCGACAAAGACGCCCTCGGCACCCAGCTGCATCATCAGCGCGGCGTCGGCGGGGGTCGCGACTCCGCCGGCGGCAAAGTTTACGACGGGGAGCTTGCCCGCGGCATGGACCTCGCGCACCAGCTCGACCGGAACCTGCAGTTGCTTGGCTGCCTCAAAGAGCTCGTCGTCGCACAGGGCAACAACGTCGCGGATCTGCTTTTGGATCTTGCGCATATGGCGCACGGCCTGAACGACGTCGCCCGTACCCGGCTCGCC
>CALBBA010000227.1 GCA_937926755.1 uncultured Collinsella sp. | reverse complement strand
CCGCAGTTCTGAAAAGCTCGCTTAACCCGCCCGCCGCGACACGGAAAACCGCCGGATATTTGTTTCTCCCCAAATGAGATCCTTGTTTTGCCTGGCCGAATCTTACATCCAAACAAAAAAAGAGGACCGACGCATCAGCCCTCTTCAGGTGTCGCCCGAAGGCTTCCAGCGCAATTGATTTAATTCTAATCGATATCACTTGTTTGACCACGATCACGTCAACCAGTAGAAGCCGCCCATGCTCGATCATTCCATTGCCGGGATGGTGCTTGGCCAGTACGTCACACATTGCATACATGAAAAAAGGGCAACACTCTCAGTTTGAAAGCGTCACCCTTAAAGTTCCCAAAGAGCTTTTGTACTGCGGGAAGATACTCTACACCATCTTCCCTTGATTGGCAGGTCGAAACAGACACCATTGTGATTTCAAGCAGAAAGCGTTATATTAAGAATGCATTTGCACGTGGTGTTCGCACTATACGCTCAGATGCCATAGTTTACAAAGATGGCCTTCTTCATAGACGCTAGGTGGGATTACTCACTAGTAGCCGATATGTCGAAGGCCTTCTTGTACTTAAGGAAATCATACATTCTAATAAGCCGTTTCAGCTCGCTATTACCGTGGATTATCTTACGATCATCCGTGATGAGCGCCCTCAGATACTCGAGCAACTCATTTAAATCGAGCTCATCCTCCTCAAGTAAAACTAACTTTTTAAATGCTTCCTCAAAGCCTTCGTTAGCTATAACAGACTTAACCGAGTATCTAATTCCCGAAAGATGATAGCTACCTTTTGCCTTTCGTAGGCTGTTGTTTAGAAAAGCATCTAAATCCTTCTTCTCATCTATTTCCTTTAGCATCCTTGGATTAAGAACTTCCCCTGAATACGCGCTTAAATACTTATACATGGGCAAACCACCCGAGTTAGAAGCAAGCAGCGCAGGAAGATATTCCTCGACGGCAAGTTTGGGAGCGACATGTTCATCATCAAACACGACATCGCGATACAAAAGCTCGGCTTTGACCATATGACCGTGGCCCAAAGATGCATTTGCGACGCCGATGCCCAGCACAAGATGCTGTCCCTCCGGAAGTCTCTCGAGGTCGCTAAAACTCGCTTCGACTACCAGAGAATCATTTGGCTCGCCCTTATCTGCCAGGGCGTAGATACTCCTGCGCAACTCACGAATGATCCTGGGCGAGAAGGAGCATTTGGAATGTCCAATTGCTTCATACACTGCGCCAAAATCATTCGTCCTAATCGCGGTCATACTTATCTCGCCAATACCCGGAAATGTAATCGAATGTGTCGAGGTTGCGTTTTCGCCCCTAGTTAGGAAAATAAAACGCTCTTTGAGCAATACAAGATTATTTGAACCGAGGCAGCGCGAAATCGACATGAGGATAGCTTGGATATCGGGGTCGTTAAGGGAATAGCCGATAAAAATAATTGGGTATTCCATAAAAATAGTTAGCAACTTGGCTGCCAAATAATCCTGGGTTACGGCGAGTTTTGCGTAATCTGCCTCCTCAAGAACCATAGATTCAGGATTATCCATAGACCCGTGGATCTTATAGATTTCACCCATTTCAAAAGTTCTGTGAAAGACAAGATCGTCCTGGCCTACAAAAACTTTAAACTCGGGAAACAGCGACTCCAGTAGACAGTCATAGTTGGTTGTAATGACTCCAGAAATACGCCGCCTGCCGACCTCTCTCAAGATATCAAGTTCATGCGTCATATGGTCAGGTTTGAACGAGGATAACCTCTCGGCCGCCATAATCTTTAAAACAGATTTGCGCTGACGAATGTCCTCTGCATGATCGTCTCTAAAAGAAGCGAAGCGAGGGTCCTCAAGAACAGCTATGCGCATATCCTTATCAAGCATCGTCGCGGCAGAGGGCAAAGCACCATAATCAGGATTATCTGGACAGCGAGCAAGGTAGGAATCGAGTCGAAAAGGATCATCAGAAAGACGGGAGCAGAGGTGCCTTAACAAGCCGTCCCAATCGTCGGTCCCCATATATCTACGGGAAAACCCCGAGCCAACGAATAAATAGGGGCTACGGCCCACCCCATTTATCAGACGGACAACGCTGTCTACAATGTCATCTCTTCCGACTTCCATCTAACGCCTCCAAACAAGTCTACTTCCATAAGTATAGAACATATGTTTGATTTTTGCTAGAATTGCAAGACTTCATCGAAGACAAAAGCTGCTCGACAATTGAAAATTCGAACCGCACAGGTGACCCAATATTCAGCAGTGCTCCGACGAGCAAATATTCATTTCGCGTCTCAGACAATCTAGCACAGCGGCATCAGTTAGAACGCCATGACTCTCTAGGAGTTCGATAAGTTGAGCGAAAGTCTAAAAATCTATCGCCAAAGTAACTCCTAAAATCAAAGAGCCGTTGCCGGCAACAACCGAACAACGACCCTCCTTTGTCATCGCCTCACTTAGAGTCAACGATGACTGTATCACTACCGACATAGTAAACTGTTTTCGTCGATATTGCGGATCATGCAGAACTACAT
>CALBBA010000226.1 GCA_937926755.1 uncultured Collinsella sp. | reverse complement strand
AGTTCGGGAAGGAGCCTGCGTGTCACAGCAACTTGCGCCGCGCCGGTCACGACTGTCGCCACGAGGCCCGCGACGCTGAAGTACCACATATGAGGGAAGGCTACCCAGAACAGGACGAACAGGAAGATGACACGAAGGACCGAACCGAGAAGCTGGCCGATGGAATTTAGGAATAACTCGTTTTTTATGAACGCCGCAACACCAAATACGACCGTAAGCAGCCCTATCCCAGCATTCATGAACGCGAGCAGAACGGTGATTCTCAAGTCGCTGACCAATTCCGGCGTCACACTGACAAGGGTCTCTATGTTAGCAGCGAGGAACACCGATCCCAAGAAAATTGCAAATGCCATAATACAGTTCGAGAAAAAGACCGAAGAGAAATACTCTTCGGTCCTTTCGGTATCCCCCTCATGGTAGGAGACCGTGATGAACCGGCTTGCCATGGCATTAAGTGCTGCAGTGATGATTGCGACATAGCTGACGAAGTTGTTGACCAGCCCTACGAACCCATATGCCTCGTCGCCGAGCTTCTGGAGCACGATCGGCGTGAGAACGAAGCTAATGATGAACTGAGTGCCGAGTACCGCGATTTGCGCGGCGAAGTTAAGGGCGAATTTCTTTTTGTCTCCCATCGGTTTTGGCAGAACGCCTAACGCACCCCCCTGCCAACGGAAATGTTGCACCTTAAATAAGACAGGGAGATTTCGCGAGCGGCCGCTCTGACGGCATCGGCAACTTCAAACTCCAGGGGCTTGTCGAGAATAAACGAGAGGTCTTTTGGTGTCGTCGCGAGTCTCTCCTTGAGCGACAACCTGTCAAGAAGGTCAACAAGCTTGTTTGCATTCTGTCCGCGCTTTATCACCGCGAAAGGGACGTGCGTTATGGCGGAGAATATCGTTCCGTGGAAGGTGTCAGTCACCACGAAATCGGCTCCTTTGAAGTAATTCAAAATTTCATCAGGGCCGCAATCGACGTTCTCATCGCAGAAATCTTGATGTCCGTAGACCGCAAGGAGCTTGACGCCCCTTTTCTCGGCGATGGCCCTGATGGCCTCGGCTTCGTCCTGGGTGAAACGGTTGCCGTATCCGTAAACTAGGGCATAACGTTCTGGTGTCTCTACGGGCTTCCATTCAACATTTTCGACACCAGAGACAAGAACTGGGTCGAGATGCGTGCTAACGCCATCGATTCCAAGGGCCTCGAGGATGGCACGGGAGTTTGCGTCCCTAACAGAAATGGCGTCGAAGCATCGGAAGCAATTCCTCACGTCGTCGGCCACGTGGTACTTCTCAAGGTCGGACAAAGTCGTGTGCCCGAAAGACCCGGCATAGCTGATTACGGATTCGCAGTTGTTCCCCCAACCAAGAAGCTGGCGGCAGAAACCGACATTTGGTCCCGCCTGTGTACAGTTGAAGACCTCATCGCTTCCGATGACAAGAACGTCGACATGCTCCCCGATGTTGCGCTTGCACGGGTCGACGCCGAGAAGACCGAGGCATCGCTCATATTCGACGTCCATCGGAGTTCGCTTATAAATTCCTGCGGCAATGAGGGCACGCCTTCCCGCGCCAGTAAACCTGACATCGGCCTTAATCCTTCCAAGAAAGTCCTTGAGCCTTCCTCGTGCGTCCCTGAGCCCCGGCACGCACGAGGAAGGTTTGTAGTCAACGAAAAGGACCTCGTGTCCCAGCGACTCGATCATTGACTTTAATCCGTATGCTTGCATGAAGGAGCCGTGGTTCACGACTCTCTGCATTGACATAATGCCAACGCGCATGTTTACCTCCTTGTGAGCGCCCCATTGACACAACAGACACTCTGCTTCTCGTCTTTTTCGATTCCTCCACTCTGGATATCCTCGCTAGCCACGAAAATAGCCATGAGCGCAATGAAAAAGTAGTAGTTGTACGTAATTTCGACGATAGATCCTGCGATCATCGCGTAAAGCATGATGTACATGCCCCAGCTCCAAGAAGGCTTATCTCCTTTTACGCTAGTCCAGGCCATATAGAAGACGGCGAATAGACCCACGACACCATAGTTGACGAGCGTCTCCATAATAGAGTTCTGAGCGTTTCCATACCCGACGTACATGGCCACGGCTGCGTTTCCATAGCCGTACCCGAAGATAGGAGATTCGCTGATGACGGCCCGAAGCCCACTGTAAATCAAATCCCTGCCCGTCAACGTCAAGTTCTCACCGAGGACGTCTACGACAATATGCTTCACAAACGGCACCTGGAGGAGCTGTAATAAGAAGGCAAGGATAACGCCCGTCAAGACCATTGCCGCTATGACGACTGCAGGCTTTTCTAGAATACGCTGGACTTTCCGTGGGAGGATCACTAAAGCAATCAAGAGGGCAGACATTGCGACGGCCGTCGAGCAGTAGACCGTATGAGCCACGACGAGGGCAAGCAAACCAAGGCCCGCGGTGACCAGGACGACTAAATCTTTGCTCCTGCCTTCGCGACGAAGCTTGGCGTAAGCCAGACATGCCAACATGATGAAGTAATAGCTCGTTGAGAACTTGTTGCCTGCAAAATAGTAGAGCAGGGGGCCATCGGCTGTACCCACCCTTGCAATGAATACAATAGATAGAACGCAGTAAATGACGGTCATCCAGAAGAAGACGCTCATGAAAGTCTCGAGCCTGCCACGTCTGCTGCATGTCGTAATTAGAAGGGCGAGGGCGTAGAGACAGATGGCGTAGAGAAGTGCGTCGGTGCAGTTGGAGGAGTCTACGTACCCAGCCAGATAGCCCGCGATGCTCGAGATCACGACCATGATGCAAAACAGGGCCGACGGGTGTTTGTACTCTCTTCCTTTGAGGTTGGTGATGAGAAAGAGAAGGACGAAGAACACGCAGCTGACTTTAAGGCCTTGCTGCAGAACCTTCGGGATGCAGACCAACTTGAAGACCGCAAAGTAGATAGCAACGAGCGCCGCCGTGAGCCAATCGAAGCGTATCCGTTTCGACAAGATAGAATCTCGCGTCCACGACAATTGATGATGCATATTCCGGCCCACCTAAAGGTAGCTGTAGAAGCGCGGCGAAGCAGCGACCAACAGCGCCTTGGCCTTCTCTTTTGTGTTCGTGCCGTATTCGAACAAAAACTTCTTGTCTACGCCCGACACATCAAGGCCGCCCCGAAGTCCAAGCTCGCGGCAAGTGTGTAGATAGCACTTCGCAAGATAGCCATATAAAGCGTGGCGAAGCTCCAAATCGTTGATTGCGTCGAATTGAGTCTTACAGCGCCCTAGGATCTCGCACATGGAAACCGCACGTTCGGAAGAATTCTGCGATTTCATGATGGAGCCTGGCCGTTGAATGTAGTTGTAGAACTTGTATTTCAGGCAGACGACGGTATCCGCTGCAAGAAAGACTCTAGGCTGCATCTCCATGTCTTCATGCAGCAGCCCCACGGCAAACCTGAGCCCGTTTTCCTTAAACAACGAGAGCTTGCAAAACATGAAGCATGCGCACGGGTACCATTCTCCCGCTTTTAGAGCTGTGAGAATGAAATCCTTAGTGAGATATGCCTTTCCCTCCTCAAGCGACGCGTAGTGATCGGGCCTGTCCGGACCCGGGGTTACCCTCCAATCCCCAAGGACGATGTCAGCGTGGGAATCGGTTGCCAAACGCAGCAGCCTCTCGCAAGCATCGAGCTCGATAGAATCGTCTGAATCAACGAACATGATGTAATCCCCAGTCGCCTCGGTCAGACCGAAGTTGCGCGCATCCGAAAGCCCTCCGTTCTGCTTGTGGACAACTTTTACCCTCGAATCCGCAAGCGCGCAATCAGCGCAGATTCGAGGGCAATAACCCGGACTCCCGTCATCGACGAGAATCACCTCGATATCGCCCAACGTCTGGCAAAGGACACTGTCAACGCAGCGGCCAAGTTCTTTTTCGACCTTATAGACTGGAATAATTATGCTTACAAGCGGCACAAGCAACCTCCGTTTATATCTTGTCCCCAGGCCCAACGTCCTTCGTAACTATTCGAGCCGCCTTCACAATCGCGCCGTCCCCAACGTATATTGGTCCGAAAATGCAGGAGTTCGTGTACACGATAACGTTGCTCCCGAAATGGGGCTGCCAGAAGACCCCCCCGACCATCTTCGCGATGACGTCCATGAGAGCCGCCGATGGTCACACCCTGATACACTGTGAGCGGCCCCTCGCTGACGACCCCAGCGCCTATAACAACGCCGAGCCCGTGGACGAGGCGAAACCCCGGTGCCAACTTCGCTTTGTAATCCAAATCGACGTGGTAAAGCATCCTGTTCAAACACCAAACAATCTTTGCCAGTGGCTCAAGATGGCAACGGTAGAGCAGGGCGGACAGGCGGAAAAGAGCCACAGCGTGGAAGCAGGGGTTCAAAAGAAACGTCCCGAGCGAACGAGGGAAGCCCTTTCCACCGGCGGCTTCGGCAAAGTCGACGTTGATGTTCATTCCCGTCCTCCTTTACGATCCAATGCGGCCTCGTATGCGCTCTCAAGAAGGTGGTAGCTCGAGGAGATGTCAAAAGGCTCCAGGCTCCCCGCACGGAAGGAGTCTTTGCTCCTATCATGTGGCCAAAAGGCCATCGCAGCTATCTCGCCCGCCCATCTTTCAGCGGTTTCTGTAAGGGAAATCGCGTGGAACCTGTCACTCACGCAAGCGTCCTGCGGCACATTGGACGATACGAAGCATTCAAGGCCGGCGAGTTGTGCCTCCACGAGGACGATACCAAGTCCCTCGTGAATCGAGGGAAACACAAAGCAATCCATCGCCGAATAGAGCTTGGCTGGGTCTTTTACGTTGCCAAGCAGCATAATCGAATCATGGGCAGGCGATGCCTCAACCAAGGCCCTAACATCCTTCTCTCCAGGTCCCCCACCAGCAATCATCAGAATCGATTCAGGGTTCTCAGCATGAAATGCCTCGAAAACCTTGATTAGGAACGCATGATTTTTCTCAGGGTTCAACCTCGCCACGTTGCCAAGAATATAGACGTCCTCGTCGATACCGTAGGCTCCGCGCAGCTCGAGGCGAGCTTGCGGATCGAACCTGAACTTGTCAAGGTCGAAGGAATTAGGGATGACGGAAAAGCCCGCATTTCCAAAAAGCCATTTGCCCGCCTCGTCACTGCACGCGAACATGCAGTCGCAAAGTCGAGGCACGAAAGGCCTCAGCACCCTGTGCAGCACGGGATGTTCGCATCCCGTGCTGTGACAGTGGCAGGCCACCACTACAACACGGGAGCACTTCGCTATAACCAACTCAGGGAAGACCATACCACTGTTGCCGTGGACATGGCAGATGTCGAATTGTCCCTCGTCGAGGGCTTTGCTCAGCGCCTCGAAATAGCCAAGGGTGTCGGACCTCTTATCGGGAAGCTGTGTGACCGCGATGCCGTGAGCTACGGCCTCATCAACTTTCTCTTGTTCGCATGGACCACCGACGAGCAAGGTCACCGTGTGCCCATGCCGGATAAG
>CALBBA010000225.1 GCA_937926755.1 uncultured Collinsella sp. | reverse complement strand
CCTTGGACTTTCCAAAATATGTGGGGGGCTTTCGCCGCTCCGACATTCCCGGGAGGGCGGCGCATGCCGATGCCGAGGCCAATCCGCTGTACCCCGTTCCGCTTTTGATGGACCGCTTGGAGCTCGAGCGTATGTACGAGGTCGTCGCGGGTGGTATGTTTGAGGACGAGAACTAGGAGGGTGCCATGAACACCGAGGAAATTGCGCGCATCGTCGGCGATCAGCGCACTTACTTTAAAACGCACGCTACGTTTGATGTTGATGCCCGACGTCGCGCGCTCGTGAGTTTACGCGATGCGGTACGGGCGCACGAGGCCGATATTGCCCATGCACTCAAGACCGATTTGGGAAAGTCGCATGACGAGGCATATATGTGCGAGATCGGCACGTCGCTTTCCGAGATTCGTCATCAGATCGCTCACGTGGCTCGATGGAGTCGTCCGCGCCTGCGTCCGTGTGACCTTGCCAACGCCGTGAGCGCGTGCAAAACGCAAGCCGTGCCCTATGGCGTCACGCTCATCATGGCTCCGTGGAACTACCCGTTTTTGCTAACACTCGAGCCGCTCGCCGGCGCCCTTGCCGCGGGCAATACCGTGGTCATCAAGCCGAGTGCCTATGCTCCGGCATCGAGCGCGGTGCTCAAGCAAATCTGTGAAGAGGCATTTGATCCGCGCCTGGTGACGGTTGTCGAGGGCGGGCGCGCCGAGAACGAAGCGTTGCTCGATGAGTGCTGGGACAAGATCTTCTTTACCGGTAGCGTTCCGGTCGGCAAGCTCGTCATGGAGCGCGCGAGTAAAAACCTCACGCCCGTGACGCTTGAGCTGGGCGGCAAGAGCCCCTGCATCGTGGATGCGACGGCAAACTTGAAGGTTGCGGCGCGGCGTATCGCCTTTGGTAAATGGCTCAACGTGGGGCAGACCTGCGTGGCGCCCGACTACCTGCTGGTCGATGCGCGCGTGCACGACGAGCTGCTGGACCTCATCAAGGAGGAGGCCCGCCGCATGTTTGGCGAGCATCCGCTCGATAACGAGGACTACGGGCATATCGTCAACGCCAAGCATTTTGCGCGCGTGCGCGGGCTGATCGATCCCGATAAGGTCGTGCTGGGAGGCACGGCGCGCGAGTCGTCGCTCAAGATTGAGCCGACGATCCTAGACGGCGTGACCCCCGATGACGCCGTGATGCAGGAGGAGATCTTCGGTCCCATCTTGCCGGTGCTGACGTTTGAGAGCCTAGACGAGGCCGAAGCGTTTATTACGGATCGTCCGACGCCGCTGGCCCTGTATATCTTTAGTCAGGATCGCGCAGTTCAGCAGCGCTTCGTGCGTTACGTGCCCTTTGGCGGTGGCTGTGTCAACGACACGATCATGCACTTGGCTACGAGCCATATGGGCTTTGGCGGCATGGGCGCGAGCGGTATGGGGCAGTACCATGGACGCGAGAGCTTCGATACGTTTAGCCACAAGAAGAGCATCGTGAACAAGGCAACGTGGCTGGACGTGCCATTCCGCTACGCTCCTTACGCAAGCTGGAAGCACAAGTTCGTGCGCATGTTTGTGCATTAGAAAAGGGCGTAGGTAATACGAACAAGTGTTCCTATTACCTGCATTTTGCGTTAGACTACTGTTATGGAGCACGGATGGGCCAACTCCCTTTAGAAGGGATTTGGTATGAACGTAAGCGATGTTATTTCGTTATTGGCGTTGTTGATTGCGGCTATCGAACTCGGTCTGTTTATCGGCCGAATGAAATAGCCGCCCCCGCGTAAGCGAAGACGGCCACTTCTCACGATGAAAACGTGTATCGGAGTTGGCAAGACCCGCGGCAACGGGTGCCATCCGTGTTCCTATCTTATCTGCAAGCGTTCTGTCGCGCAAGCGTTGAGGCAAACGATTGAAGGACGCAGACAGGATGTATTTGTGTCCGCACGGGACCGTAGGCTTCTCAATAAGGTTACACACCGGTTTATCCGGCCGTTAGAGGAGCTGCTATGTACGAGCCTTCGCGTGTTCTTCTGTCATTTCACATTGCAGGATTTCAGTATGCCGATGGCGCCTTGGTCTTGGGCGATCTTAAAGCGGGCGATAAACTGACGCTGTGTGCCGAGTGCGATAATCCCCATGACCCCGAGGCAGTTGCGATCAACTATGGCAAGACCAAACTTGGCTACGTTCCAGGAAACGAGGTCGGCCTACTGTCCTTGATGATGTATTACGGCCACGAGGACGTATTTGAGGCCCGCGTGCAACAGGTTGCCCCCGAGCGCAGCCCGTGGCACCAGGTGCGCGTTGGCCTCTATGTGGTGGATGCCCGCTAGTCGGCAATGGAGGCGGCCATGTTTGATGACGACGACCAGTTCGATCTGACAGACGATCCGTTTGAGTGGGATATGCTACTCGATGACGATGAGTTGGAGCAGGACCGTAAGAAGCGGCAGGGCAAGAAGACGCGGGATGACGCTTCGAAAAAGCAGGACAAGCGTCGCCGAGGTCTGTTCGGCGGGCTCTTTGGGTGACTGTCTCATCGCCGCGTCTGTATACTAAACAGGTCTTATACGCGTTGCGAAATGAGGACAGAGACGATGATGTGGTTTACCGCCGACCTGCACCTGGGCGATACGAATATCTTGCACGACATGGACCGGCCGTTTGGCTCGGTCGAGGAGATGAACCGCAAGGTCATCGATGCCATCAATGAGTGCGTGGCTGCGGACGACCGCCTCTATATTCTGGGTGACTTTACCTATCGTTTGCCCCTGGCGGAGGCGGTGCGCCTGCGCGAGCGTATCGAATGCCAGAACGTGACGCTCATCCGCGGTAACCATGACGGCGACTGGGAAGATTCCGACGTACCGCAGATTTGGGAAGACGTGCGCGATTACCTGGAGATTGCTCCCGGCTATGCCAAGGGCCATCGTCTGGTGTTGAGCCATTACCCCATGCTCAGCTGGAACGGCAAGGCGCGTGGCGCCATCATGCTGCACGGGCATATCCACAGCAGGGGAGACCGCACCAACGCGCGCAACCGCGATCGCGAGCGCCCGGTTCTGCGCTACGACGTTGGCCTCGATGCCAACAACTACAAGCCCGTAAGCCGTGACCAAATCCTAGGCTTCTTTGGACTGTAGCTGTAAGTGCAGGTAGAATGAACGCGCCGCGCGGATGGTCTGTGCGGCGCGTTTCAGTAGGAGCGATGAATCCATGAGGGCTATCCAGCGCATTAACCATAACGCTGCCATCTGCGAAGACGGCGCGGGGCGTCAGCTTATCGCGCTGGGTCGCGGTATCGGCTTTGGCGATATGCCGCATGAGGTCGACCTGGATGTCATCACGCGTACCTTTTACGGCATTGATTCAAAGTACCTGGCGTTTATTGATGAGGTCGACCCCGAGGTGCTGGAGTTTTCTGCTCAGCTGGCTGATATCGCAACCGGACAGCTTTCGTACGAATTGAGCCCTAACCTCCCCATTACACTGGCGGACCATATCCAGTTTGCCATTAAGCGCGCCCGCGAACACATGGTGGTGTCGTTGCCGCTCGAGCGCGATCTGGAGCAGCTGCATCCCATCGAATACCGCTTGGGCGAGCTGGCTGTTCG
>CALBBA010000224.1 GCA_937926755.1 uncultured Collinsella sp. | reverse complement strand
AGGGGAGGCGTGCGCAACGAGAGCGAGGTCTTCATCCCGGACGTGCTGCACTGCACCGTCATGGAGAAAACAACGGACGGCGAATACCTAGGCAAGAAATTCGAACGGATCTACCGGCTCGGCGTCGAATCGGAGGAATCACCCATTCCGAAGAGGGATCTGCTGGAATTCCCCAGCATCCAGCCGGACGTTCCACTGCCGGATCCGGCCATCGACCAGGATACGGCAGTGGCGGGCCCGAACGATCCGGGACTCGAATTATGAGCGCATGCACGACGATCGGAAGCCGGCATGCGGCATACGACGGCAGGGAACTCAGGGAGTTCTGGACCCGGGCGAAACGACGCATGGGCCGACAGGACTTCGAAAAGCTCAGACCTCCGTCCGCCATACGTCAATAGGACATCGGACCGGAAACCATCAGACTGTTTCCTCATCCCAAACACCATACGGGAAGCGGGAAGGGGATAAGAAAAACAAACACAACACAAAGCAAAGGAGAAGAACATGGCCGAAACCGCACAGACCATGACCGAATTCACTTACGCGCCCGGCGAGAAGAACACCGTCGGCGACCGATTCAGCCCGAGCGTGATCATCTTCTGGCTCAAAACCTCGATCGCCGCGTCCAGCACGCGCGTGCAATACAGGGCACCGAACACCCTGTTCGGGCTGATCCCGCTCGGCGCGTCCACCAAGACCATCCCACTGCGCAACATCGCCAGCGTCGACACGAACACGAAATTCAACCTCGGCAGCCTCGTCTGGGGTTTGTTTTTCCTGTTCGTCGGCTTCGGCATGTTCGACTCCAACGCCCTGGCCGCCATCGTGTGCCTGCTCATCGCCGTCGCGAACTTCGCAAACGTGATGAGCGCCACCCTGACCTTCCACGATCCATCCGGCGGCGCGAACGCCATCACCGTGAGCATCCTCGAAAAGGACAAGCTCATGAGCCTCGCACAGGAGATCCAGGCCCGCGTGTTCGCCGACGCCGACCAGCTGCGTCATGAGGAAAGCATGAGCATGGCCGAGAAGCAGTACACCGCGCAGGCCAACAGCGTGCTCATCCAACAGCAGATGCTCGCCAACCAGCAGACGCAAGCCGCACAACAGACTCAGGCTCCGGAGCAGTCCGATCAAACGCAGCAGGGCGAGTGACGTCATCCGAAAAACCGAAACGGGAACAGGAGCGAAGAAATTGAACCGCACTCCGATTGTTCGGACTGAAGAAATTCAGATTCGACGATCGGGGTGCGGTCCTTTCATATGCGTGAGGTTCGAAGGAGATGTTACGACGACGGATTCCGGCGTGAGGCGCTGGAACTCATCAAGGTCGGAGCCGGCAAAGAACACACGACAACGACACCGAGTTCGCCCGGCATGCCCGGTCGCGTGGCAAGCTGGGAATGGATACGTGCTTCGTCTACCCGTACTCCAGCTGGCGGCGGGGAAACAACGGGAACAGGAACGGCGTGGTCCGACGCCAACTACCCAAACGCTGCGAGATCCGGATGGATATGGTCAGGGGGCTGCGGGAGATCGTCGACGAACCGCTAGAATCGCAGGGCCAGCAAGGGCGTTGCACTTCTAAATAGACACCGGGGGGTCGAGATAGGACGGAGCGTGTGATATATTTCAATTGACACGAGACATTTATTGGCTAGGAGTATCCACATGATTACCGTTGCGGCTGGCGTCAAGGCGATGCCGGCATACGTCCCTCCGAAGGACGGGAAACCTCGCAACCAAGTGGACGCCAAATGGATGAAGCTCACGAAAGCATCCTCCAGGAAGAACAGGCGTGGACGGGCTCAGTGCGTTTCCGAATGATAAGCAGCAGGATCTGCGGGCCGGACGACCAGCTCGCCGTCCGAAGATTCGTGTGCTGCGGAGCGGGGGCACCCGAATACGCGATGGACGTCCAACGGTATATCAGAGGTCTTGACCTGAAAGAGAATGCGGACGATGTTCTGCGCATGGCCCTGTATTGCGAAGGTGATTCCGACGTACTCGCATTCTGCGAGTTCGGATGGATAGGGTCTTCGGACGCGTACGCGATTTCGTATATAGCCACGGCCTTGTCCGAGCAGTGCAACGGTCTTGGCGGTATGCTGCTCGCCACGGTCCTTAGATGGGTCGGCAATGATTCGGCGGTCACGGGACGCGACCCGTACATCATGACCCAGATAAATCCAGACAACCACGCGAGCATGCGCCTGTTCAAGGCGTATGGGTTCTCCGACGAGGGCACCGATGAGGATGATCCCGAATACCACATATGGTCAAGGAACGTCGAAAGGTTCAGAACCGATAAGCTATGGCTGTCCCAGCTGACGCAGGTCACCGAATGATCGGGGGTTCGCCTCTTCGCTGTGTCGGCTTTCCGTCTGTTTGTTGCCGACGATGATGTATTGTCTGCGGCGGCTTCTGGCGTGCCGGTGAACTTGCGGGGAGGGGCGAGAACTGCGGAAAAGCTGTCCACATGGCGGGGTTTCGGTCGCAGGCGATAAAAACCCTATCCTTATGATTGAGACGATATCAAGCAGCCACACCGGAAAGAAGCCTCATATGGAACAAATACCATTCATCCGCAGGCCAAAAGACTGGCCATTCCCGATTCCCGAAATCACCGCCGAAGCCATCAACGACCTCGTCGACGCGATTGAGCGCGGTGACCGCTATCTGGGCTCTCTATACGATGAGCTTGATGGCGCTACAAGAGAAATGGATAATCTGGACCAAGAAACACTCGTGCGTAATTACTATCTATTAGAGGAATGGGATTCTGATGCTAAGTAACGAGGCTTCCGCACTTTCGTGATTTCCCTGGAAAAGATCTACTTCTAAAATAGACACGTCAGTTTACTCCGTCATTCATATTTCAGGATTGCAAAGAGGTGCTGAATGAGATACGTAACAGGTATGCATGCGCTGAATCTCGGGAACAGGTCATCCACCCCGGGAGACTGGCATTTCAGCGCGATGGACTGGACTAAGCCCATGCTGCTCGACACTGATTCCTCACCATTCGGCATGTATGATATTAGCTATTGCGAAGTCCCCACCAAGGGAGTGATGCCTGTGGCCGGTCATGTGCGCGCATGTTTGGACTTGATTGAACAGGGGTTGTACGGCAGCGCCCAGGGCATGAAAGATAATTTCCTCGACAATCCTTTGACGGACGTGCCTGTTATGGAGCACGTTCTGATGCTTCATAACAGGTCCGATTGGAAGGATATTGATCGTTTCATGGGACAGGAGTATTTATGCCCGTGGCTAGACTATAAAGCCAAGCATTTGAAAAAGGAAACCGCATGACGAAGATAAACCAAGAAAACCAGTCCCATGGTTTTGCTATACAACGAATGCTTCATGGAATCAATTCATCGCAGGGTAATCCATTCGTGCTCAAAGGCGGCACCGCTTTGATGGAATGCTATGGTCTTGATCGCTTCTCTGAAGATATTGATTTAGATTCTTTGCGGTCGAATGTCCCCTCCTCCCGTTTTTTCGGCATGATCGACTCGATTTGCTCGAATGAGGGATACACGTGGAGGAAAGCCAAAGACACATCCACCGTTCGTCGAGCATTTGTTGATTATGGGGCATCGAACCGTCCTCTAAAAATTGAATTGTCATTGAGACATCGGACCATTCCAAAAGAGAAGACCGCAGTAGTCAACGGGATACTCACCTACACTATTAGCGAATTATGCAAGCTCAAATGCGCAGCTTATATGTCCCGGGATAAAATTCGTGATTTGTTCGATGTGTCCTTCATCGCGGATAAATATTACGATCAGCTTTCTCCTGACGCTAAAGACATGCTCGCAATGGCGTTGGAATATAAGGATCTTGGACAGTTTGACTATCTTATACGTACGCAAAGCGATCCATTGATCGATCCAGTCCAACTTGAGGATAGGTTCTTATCCACTCTTGACAAAGTAGGACTGTTGCAAGAAGAACCCAGGAAGAGCCAGAATAGCTCAACTAACGATAAGAGCGAGACGGTAGATGGTTTTTACTTACCGATGCCAGATCCTGCCATAGATAATCCAGACGATGGGCATAAAGACCCCACGCTTGGCATATAGATTCCCGGAAACTCAAAGAACGACTGTATGGCGCCAAGACAGCAAAGCATCCCCTAGCGACGATGACGGC
>CALBBA010000223.1 GCA_937926755.1 uncultured Collinsella sp. | reverse complement strand
AATATGGGTTGGGGCTATTTTAGCCACCCCACTCGCAACTTATCTTGCCGATGGAGTTGTCGTCGTTTCGTTCGTGTGGGTCGTTTCGGCGCCGTCGCCCTGTTCGCCCTCGTCCTTTTGAGCGTCGGCGATGGTGGAGGCCGCCGCAACGATACCGCGCTGGGGCGCGACGCCCGTCTGGGTCTGAGCGCCCTCGACTATTTCTGTGCCTGCATGCGCGAGCTCGGGCGATTTAAACATCGCGTCCAAGTTGGCACCGTCGCCGGCGTAGCCAAGCGCAGCGAGTGCGATGACGATCACTGCAACGACGACCGCGATCGGAACATAACGATGCCAACCAGCCGGATTGAGTCCGCTGCGACGAGCCGCCCCGCGGCTGATGTAACCGAGCGTGCCGTCGTGCTTGAGCTTTGAGCCCACCACGCGTTTGCGGCCCCACAGCGAGGACTCTGCCTGCATTGCCAAGCGGGCGCTTGCCGAAGGGTAGCCGTATTTAGTGCGCTTGAACGAGCCATCAAACCCCGAGGCGTGTTTGCCCCACGTCACCGATGTTGTGCGTCGGTTGACCGGCGCGGCACTCCGCCTTCTGCGGCTCGGTTTTGTAGTCTCAGCCATACGCCCCCGCACGCCGTAACCAAATCGAAACAATAACGCTTTGGACTGTAGCACACGCGTCGCGCGCGGTCACGGGCGCCTCGCTCAACGGTCATCGTCCTTCAGCAAGCGCCACAGCGTTGTTCGGCTTACGCCCAGCACCTCCGCCGCACGGGTCCGGTTGCCGTGGAGATGATCTACAACCAGATGCGCGATATCTCGCTCGGTATCGGCCAGCGGTCGCAGGATATACAGGTCGCTTTCGAGTGTCGGGGCGCCAAAGGTTGCGGTCTTAATCACGTCCTCTTGGGCGAGCACTTCCTCCGCCACAGCGCGGTCCACCGTGCCCGCCCCCACCAATATATACAGTCGTTCCGAGACCTCGCGGAGCTGCAGATAATTGCGCGGCCAGCGGTAAGCATCGAGCGTCTTCGTCGCCGCGGCAGACAGCGTGGGTGCTGCTGTCTCAAATGCATCAGCGAGATATTCCAAATAGCGCGCAACCTTCGTCGACGCGGCTCCCTGCTCGGCGATTGCCGGCGCCACGCTCACCGCGCAGGCGAAGCGCTCGGTCACAAACGCGGCTTGATCACTTTCGCCGCCGCCCGGCATGTCATTCGCTGTCAGCACCACATGGCAGCGCGTCGCCAACGCGGTGTCGGTCATCGTGGAGACCAGCTCGCGGAGGCGCTGGGGGCCAACCGCGTTCCAGCCCTCAATGCAAAGGGTCAGCCCCGTTTGGAACAACGGCGATTCGGCGCTTTTGAGCACATAGCGCCAACCACGCTCGGTGAGCTCATCGAGCGCAACGGAAACAAAGGGCTGACCGGCAAAAGGACCGTCCAGATAGAGGCGCTTGGCGATCTCGACCTGACCCGCTCCCAGCTCGCCCTCGAACATAAGGGGCACGCCGCGCGCATAGCTCTCGGCAACCGGTGCAGCCACCGAGGCCGCCCCCTCAACGATGCCGTACGCGCTCGATTCGTAGCGGACCCCGACTTCGTCGGCGTTGAGCCACTCGATGCCCGCATGCGCCGCGGCGCCGCGCACCTCGCGGACCACGACGACCCAAAGGCCCCCGCCCTCTTTGTCGGTGGGGCGAACGGTCAGGCTCAGGCGCGTACCCGCACGCCCCATAACCAGACGCTCACCGTCTCCTATACGGTCGAGGCGCTCAGCGACAAAAACCGCCACATCCCGCTCAAGCGCCACGTCATTCACGGTCGAGATCGCGACGTCCCCATGCGCATCGATTGCCAATGCCGAGGCCCCGGCGGCAGCTAGGGCATCGGTCAAGATGTTCAGCTTGGCATCGCTATCCATGATTTGCCCCTGTCCGCAGCGACGTGCAACCGCCGACGGTCGCACGACCGAGTGTTTCAAAATTGAACGATATTGCTCACCAAACACTATAGGGCAGAAAGCGCCGTCCTGCGAGTATAGGTGTTGCCCCGCATCGCCATCCTGGCGGGGCGATAAGAGCTCTTCGGGACTTATAAACCTGCGGACAAGCCATACCCGCAAGAGCTCCTATCGCTCCACCGTGAGAATGCGCTCACCAGCACGCAGCACGCAAACAAGCTACTTCTCTACCAGATTCCCAGTACGTGTTGCATTCCCAAACTCATGCACGCAATGCCAATCCAGCAGCAAAAGCCCAGCGCGATGGGCTTGCCGCCCTTTTTGACCAGCTCGACGATATCGGTATTAAAACCAATAGCCGCCATGGCCATCACGATAAAGAACTTCGACAGCTCCTTGATGGGCGCCGTAAAGGACGCGGGAAGCTGAAGCACCGTGGTGATCACACTCGCCAGCACAAAGAACAGCACAAACATGGGAAACGCGCGTTTAAGGGAGAACGTGCTTTTGGCGTCGCCGCCGGCCTTGCGTGCTAGATGCATCTGCCAGCATGCGAGGACCAACGTGATGGGAATGATAGCCAGCGTCCTGGTGAGCTTGACCACCGTGGCGCTCTCGAGCACATTTGCGCCGGGATGCATGCTGTCCCAGGCGCTCGCCGCAGCCGTTACCGACGAGGTGTCGTTGATGGCGGTACCGGCAAACAGGCCAAAGCCCTCATTGGTCAGCCCGAGCATGCTGCCGAGCGTCGGAAACACGAGCGCCGCGATAACGTTAAACAGGAAGATGACCGAAATAGCCTGGGCAATCTCGCGATCGTCGGCATCGATGACGGGTGCGGTCGCGGCGATGGCAGAACCGCCGCAAATCGACGAACCCACACCCACAAGCGTCGCGATCTTGCCCGGCACGTTCATAACGCGGCAGAGCACAAAGGCGATGACAAGCGAGGTCGAGATTGTTGCCACGATAATCGGTAGCGACTGGGCGCCCTTGGACAGAATCTGGGAGAGGTTCATGCCAAAGCCAAGCAGGATAACCGCGTACTGCAAGACTTTTTTGGACGTATAGGTAACGCCGGCGGTGAGCTGTTCGCGACGATTCTTGGGAAAGACGAGCGCCAGGACCATGCCAAAGAGGATGGCAAATACCGGACCGCCGACCACCTCAATTTGTTTGCCGAGCAACGTCGCGGGAATGGCGATGATCAGGCAGAACAAAACGCCTTTCCAGCGCTCGCGTACGATGTTTGCCAGTTGCATATGGGATTCCTTCTTTCTATTTCACGTTTGCGACGGCTTATGATACGGCAACATTGAGCGCAGCCTTGCGCAAACACAGACTAAGATGCCGCAATAGTTCTCGGGCGACAGCCGAATTACCCACCGCGGAGAGCTGATTCGCGGCATAATTAACAACTGACATATGAGTTTGATAGAACAGTTGCGAGGCGCTATGGAAGAATCGATGCACGTCGGCGAGCAGGAAACGAGCCTACAGGACCAGTCCTACCACACCATTCGACGCAAAATCGTCTATCTGGACTACAAGCCGGGCGAAAAGCTGGGCGTCAAGCAACTTTGCGATGACCTGGACATGGGTCGCACGCCCGTGCGCGAGGCTTTGGTTCGCTTGGCGCAGGAAGGCCTGGTGCGCACCGTGCCCCAGAGCGGCACCTACGTCTCACCCATCAACCTCACCCTTGCCGAGAGCGCCTGTTACATCCGCGAACATCTGGAAAAGCAGGTGATCGTGGAGTGCTGCGCGCGCGCCACGTCGGCTGGCATCGAGCAGCTCGACCGCGCCATCGTGCTGCAGGAAAAGGCCATGGCCGAAGAGGATCGCATCGGCTTCTTTTTGAGCGACAACCTCATGCATCACATGATTTTTAGCATCGCATGTCGCAGCACCGTGTGGTCGTGGCTCGAAGAGACCAATGCCGACCTTGAGCGCTTCCGCTGGCTGCGCGCTGCCACGCAGGTTCTCGACAATCAGGACATCGTGAACGAGCACAAGCAGATTCGCCGCGCTATCGCCGGTCGCGACCCCATCGAAGCGAGCTTTTTGGTCAGCAAGCACCTGCACATGATGTTCCGCAACCAAACCGAGGTTCTGGACCAGTTCCCCGAGTACTTCGAGACCAGCAAGCTCCGCTAACCTGCCAAAAAGGGACAGGTTCATTTTGGCAGATTTTATCTGGGCAAATGCAACAAGGCCCGGCTCCGCTGCAACGGAGCCGGGCCTTAGTTGTTAGAACGGCGGAACCAACTACTCGACGGTAACGCTTTTCGCCAGGTTGCGGGGCTGGTCGACGTCGCAGCCGCGCAGGATGGCGACCTCGCGTGCGAGCAGCTGCAGAGGAACGCTCGCCGTGATGGGGCTGAACACGTCGCGGACTGCCGGCACGCGGATGATGCAGTCGGCGATCTTGTTGATCTCCTCGTCGCCCTCGGTGGCAACGACGATGACCTTGGCACCGCGCGCCTTGCACTCCATAAGGTTCGACACGGTCTTGTCGTAGGTGGCACTCTTGGTGGCCACAGCGATGACAGGGAAGCCCGGGTCGATCAGGGCAATGGGGCCGTGCTTCATCTCGCCGGCGGCGTAGGCCTCGGCGTGCAGGTAGCTGACCTCCTTGAGCTTGAGCGCACCCTCGTAGGAAATAGCGGCACCCATGCCGCGGCCCACGAACAGCGCCGACTGCGCATCCTTGCACAGCAGGGCAGCCTCATGCACGGCATCGGTCTGCGTGTCCAAAATCCACTGGATCTGCTCGGCAGTATCGGAAAGCTCGCGGAACAGCATGCGCGCCTGTTTGGTGGTCAGGCGGTACTTGACCTGCGCCAGCAGCAGGGCCAGCAGCGTCAGGCTCACAACCTGGCCGATGAAGCTCTTGGTCGAGGCGACCGCGATCTCCTTGTTGGCCTTGGTGTAGATGACGCCGTCGCTCTCACGCGCCACGGGGCTGCCCACCACGTTGGTGATGCCGAAGACCTTGGCGCCCTTGATGCGCGCGTCGCGGATGGCGGCAAGGGTATCGGCCGTCTCGCCCGACTGGGACACGGCAACGACAAGCGTCGTCGGCGTAATGATGGGGTTGCGATAACGGAACTCGCTGGCCGCCTCCACCTCGGTGGGGATGCGAGCCCAGCCCTCAATGAGATTCTTGGCAATGAGGCCAGCGTGATAGCTGGTGCCGCAAGCGATCACGTAGACGCGGTCGATGTCGTTGAGCTCCTCGAGCGAAAGGCCCAGCTCGTCGATGTCGAGCTCGCCGGCCGGCGTCATACGACCAACCAGCGTGTCGCGCACGACGCGCGGCTGCTCGTGAATCTCCTTGAGCATAAAGTCGGGGTAGCCACCCTTTTCGGCCATGTCCAGGTCCCAGTCGATGTGGGTGACCTTGGGCTCGATAACGTTGCCGGCCTCGTCGGTGTACTCGACGCCTGCGGGCGTGAGCTTGGCAAACTGACCGTCCTCGAGCACCACGACATCGCGGGTGGCGTCGATGAGCGCGATGACATCGGAAGCAACATAGGAGCCGGTTTCGCCCACGCCGACTACGATCGGGGAATCCTTGCGGGCCACGGCGATCACGCCGGGCTCGTCAGCGCACACGGCGGCCAGACCATAGGCACCGACCACGTGGGTGCAAGCCTCGCGCACGGAGGCCATCAGGTCGTGCGTCTCGGCATAAGCCTCTTCGATCAGATGCGCGAAGACCTCGGTATCGGTCTCGCTCTTAAAGTGGTGGCCGCGACCCTCCAGCTCTTCGCGCAGCTCGGCGAAGTTCTCGATGATGCCGTTGTGGACGATGGCGATACGACCGTCGCAGCTGGTGTGGGGATGAGCGTTAACGACGGAGGGCTTGCCGTGGGTAGCCCAACGGGTGTGGCCGATACCGCAGGTAGCGTCACTGTCAATGTTGGAAAGCTCGCTCTCCAGGCCCGCGACCTTGCCCACGCGGCGGATGACGTCGAGGTGCGCCGCGGCGCCCTCACCCACCTCGAGCGCGACGCCCGAGGAGTCATAGCCGCGATACTCCATACGCTTAAGACCCGTGACCAGGATGTTCTTTGCAATATCAGAGCCGGTGTAGCCGACAATTCCGCACATAGGATAAATCCCTTCGTTCGCGTGACTGCAAGACGTCCACGCACAGGGGGCGCTGAGACGTATAACGTTCGAGTATTGTACTCACGCAAGCGCAAGCTGATATACCAGAAGTGGTATCTCAACTTAGATACCACCCGATGCACACATGCCCAGCCGGTCCAAACCACCGCAAAGGTGCCTGTCCCCTTCGTGGTGGTCGCGCTGGCAACGGCGTTTCCCCAGATAAAACCTGCCAAAATAAACCTGTCCCTTTTTGGAAGGTTTGGGATGCTACAATCTGGCTTGTACTTGAAACGCATCAAAGGGGCCGCTATGGCAAAGGTAAAAATCAGCGACGTCGCGCGCGAAGCCGGGGTTTCGTTGGGCACGGTTTCCAACGCACTCAACCATCCCGAAAAGCTGCGCCCCGAGACCCTCAAGCTCATAAATGAAACCATCAATCGACTGGGCTACCTGCCCAACCAAAGCGCTCGTCAGCTCGCGGGCGGCGCCACCAAGTCCTTTGGCCTGGTGCTCCCCCGTCTCGATCACGGCTTTTCGCTCCAAATTGCCAGCGGTGCCCATAACGAGGCCCGAAAGCACGGTTACGACCTGCTCATCGCCAACGCCGATAACGACGATATTCTCCAGGACCATTACCTGCGCTACTTTATGGGCACCCAGATGTCCGGCGTCATGGTTCAGCCCATGGCATCCCCCGACTGGCACCCCGCTATGACCAAGATGCCCGTGCCGATTGTCCACCTGGACATCCATTGCTCCGAGCCCGGCTACTACGTAGCGGCCGACAACGAGGCACAGGGGCGCATTATCGCCGAGCTCGCCATCGCCCGCGGCGCACACCATATCACCGTTGTGGGCAGAGCGGCATTCATGCAGCTCACCCTGCGCGTCCTTGGCATTCACAAGGCCCTCGCCCTGCATCCCGATATCAAAATTGAGGTCATTGACGCCGGAGAGTGGAATACCGCAGCCGACGGCTACAGCATTGGCGCTCAGATTGCCGGGCGCCCTGCCAACGAACGCCCCGATTTTGTCGTCGGTCTGACCGACGTGTTGGCCTCGGGCGTTATCTCGGCATTGGTCGACAAAGGCATCTCCGTCCCCGAGCAGGTTCGCGTGGCCGGATGCGACGGCAACCCACTCGCTTGGAGCGGATCGGTCCCGCTCACTACGGTAGCGCCCCCGGGCTACGAGATTGGCCGCAAGGGTGTCCAACTGCTCATGGAGCAAATCGAGAACAAGGTCCCGACAAAGACCAAGCATATCCACGTCGGCTCTGCAGCACGCACCGTCACCGCAGCCACCGCCGCCGAGGATATCAACCGCCAAGAATTGGTACGTCCGTTCCTACTGGAGCGCGCCAGCACCCAGGCAAACACCCAGACCGACGCCACGGCCATCAACCTAGGCGCGTATCTATAGCACGTCGGCCAGTATGCCAAAACGCCGCTTACGCAAAGACGGCCAATTACTCGCTTCAACGCCGCAATTGCCTAGCGTACGGCCTTGACCGCCGCCGCCAGATCGAACAACGTGTCGAGCACGACCTCGCAGCCATCCACCACGTCCTGCGGCAGCGGCACGATATCGGGCACAGCAAAGACATGGCAGCCGGCCGTGATACCCGAGACGCAGCCGTTGCGCGAATCCTCGACCACGGCGCACTCCTCGGGGGCAAAGCCCGCGCGCTCGCAGGCGAGCAGATACATCTCGGGGTCGGGCTTGCCGTGCACGACGTCCTCGCCACAGGTCACCGTCTCAAACTTGTCAAAGAGGCCGACCATCTTAAGGTTGCGTTCGGCCGTAACGAGGCGCGACGACGTCGCTAGACCCACGTGATAGCCCGCAGCCAGCAGCTCGTCTATGCACTCGGCGGCGCCGGCCTTAAGCTCCAGTTCGGTCTTGACCATCTCGTCGCGAATCTCCTTGTGGCGGACATAGACTGCCTCGGTGGTTTCGTGGCTGCCGTAATGCTTGTCGAGGATGTCCATAACATCGGGTAGCGTGCGGCCGATAAACTGATGGATCAGCGCTTCATCAATCGCGACCCCCAACTCGGCAGTGCCCGCCCTCCACGCCTTAATGCCCAAACGCTCGGTATCGACCAGCGTTCCATCCATGTCAAAAATAACAGCCTTGATCATATCGGTCCCCCATCGGCTCTCGCTATCGCATTACCGCAACTCTACCGCATTTGGCAACTTGTATATAACGTATATGCCATATTGCACTTTCGTTACATAGGTAGAAGTATTATGACAAGCAGCCCGGTAGGATTATAGTTTTTGACCGAGTACATATTGGTAAGGATCGATTCATGTTTTCAGACACCACCGCACCTGCAAAGGAGCTTCAGGACAAACTCGCAGAGCTCGAGCAGCTGCTTTTGGCATACGGACGCGTTGCCATCGGCTTTTCCGGCGGCGTCGACAGCAGCTTTTTGGCCGCGGTCTGCGCCCGCATCATGCCTGCCAGCACGCTTCTCGTCCACCTCACCACGCCGCTCATCGGCACGCCTGAACAGGCTTCGTTTGAGCGATCCGTTGACGGGCAAACCAATGAGGAGCCACATTTTAAGCTCCCTGTGCTCAATCTTTCGGTCGATCAGTTGCAGCTCCCCCAAGTAGCCTGCAACGACGCCAATCGCTGCTACCACTGCAAGCACGCCGGCTTTACCGCCATCGTCAACCACGCCAAGTCGCTCGGCTTTCCCACCGTCATCGATGGCAGCAATGCAAGCGATCGCGGTGACTACCGCCCCGGCATGCGTGCGGCAGAAGAGCTCGGCGTGCGCTCACCCCTTATGGAGGTCGGCTTCACCAAGGACGAAGAGCGCGAGCTGCTGCGCGCATGGGGTTATCCCGTTTGGAACCTGCCGGCGGGAGCATGTCTTGCCACGCGCGTCCCCACGGGCGAGGAGCTTACGCGCGAGAAGGTCTCCCTGATTCGCGCCTGCGAGGATTACCTGCACGATCTTGATCTGGCACAGGTACGCGCGCGCCTGGTCGGCGGCTGCATGCATATCGAGGCCGCACCCGCAGATGTCGCCAAGATTGCCACCCTCGGCGGTGCCGCCGTCGACGACAAGGGCAAGACCCCGCTGCCCGCCGTTATCGAGTCCGCGCTGCGCGAGCTGGGCTGCGACCATATCTCCCCCGAGGTCACCCCCTACATTCACGGCAACATGAACCTTTAGGTTACGCCGTTTTACAAACGGCGTAACTGCTCGGCGCTGCGCGGGCCCCGGGCACGGCAATCTGACGTTCAACTTCACGGGCGCGACCAAAAGGTCAGCGCCCGCTTGTTTCACGTCACCTTACCGCACCCGGAGCCCGCTCGCTCGCATATGCTCAACCTGCACTGCGTTAACTGACCTGGCAATAAGGGACAGGTTTATTTTGGCAGGTTTTATCTGGGGAAATATCGCGAGGCAGTCGCCCCCCTAGCACCCATCTCACTTCGAGAGACACAAGAGGGGCGACTCGGCTGCATCTACTTCTTCCGATAGCGGCGGGGGCGGGGCTGCCCATCGGCCGCGCCCTGCCTCTGGTGCTTCTCCTTCTCCCGATGGCGGCGGTTGCGGCTCGTCGACGAACCCATTACTTCGATGAGTCCTTTATCCGCCATTTTTGGCAGATGGTAGCTGGCGGACGAATTTTGGCATTCCGTCTCTCTAAAACAATAGATTTATCTCTCTAACGTTTCGTATATCTCTCTAACTTTAGAGAGATAAGCGCCTTGTTTTAGAGAGACATTTAGAGAGATGTATCGAATTCACTGTTAGATTGCCCAATGTTATCTCTTTAACTAGCTTTCTCTTTAGAGAGACATTTAGAGAGACGAGCGCAATCTCACTAATCAAGGGCTCCACTCTTTAAGGTGCACACTTCCTAACCGTGCCCTAAGTTGCGGTGAAATAACTCACGATTAGCCTGCCAAAAAGCGACAGGTTTATTTTGGCAGGTTTTATCTGGGGAAACGCAAATAGGGCCGTGACACCCATACGGCGTCGCGGCCCTTTTCCTTGGAGAAGGATCAATTGATTGAACGGGATGACCGTTCTAGTCTTCGAGTCCGCTATTGATGAGCTCCGCAATCTCAACGGGATCGGTGCTCGCGCGCACCTTGTCACGGAAGCCGGCGTCCATCAGCATCACGGCAGCCTTGGAGAGCAGACGCAGGTGCGTAGTTCCGGCCTCGCCGGCGGGCACGTACAGCGCGAGCGCAACATCGACGGGCACCCCATCGAAGCTCGGCCATTCAACGGGCTCGGTCAGTTTAAGCACGGCAACGCCCGGCGTGTGGATCGCGTCGCTTTTGGCATGCGGAACGGCAAAACCGGCGACAAGGCCGGTCTCGGCCTCGTTCTCGCGAGCAATGAAGGCGGCCTCTACGGCAGATGCGTCATCGGCAAAGCCGAGCTCGATGGCCTGCTCGGACAAATAATGTAGGGCGTCCTCGCGCGAGGCGGCGGTATACCCGATTGTCACTTGGTTGGCAGATACAAATCCCATGGAAACCTTCCTTACAACACGGACCTGACCGCAGCTTCGATGCCGTCGGCGTCCAAACCGTACTTGTGCAGCAAATCGACCGCAGGGCCGGACTCGCCATACACATCGCGCACGCCGACGCGACGCATCGGCGCCGGATGCTGCTCCGCGAGCACCGAGGCCACGGCCTCGCCAAGACCACCGACAATCGAATGCTCCTCGGCAGTGACCACACGACCGGTCTTCTTGGCGCTGGCAACCACCAGGCGCTCATCAAGCGGCTTGATCGTGTGCATATTGATGACCTCGGCATCGATACCATCGGCAGCGAGCGCCTCGGCAGCCTCAAGCGCCTCGGCGACCATAAGGCCACAAGCGATGATGGTCACATCGGACCCCTCGCGCACGACCACGCCGCGACCAATCTTGAACTCATAGTCCTCGTGATCGTTAATGACCGGCGTTGCCAGGCGTCCGAAGCGCATGTAGACCGGTCCCTCAAACTCATAGGCGGCGCGCACGCAAGCGCGAGCCTCGATGTCATCGGCGGGAACGATTACCGTCATACCCGGGATCGTGCGCATGAGCGCGATGTCCTCGCAGCACTGATGCGTGGCGCCGTCTTCACCGACCGAGATACCCGCATGCGTGGCACCGATTTTGACGTTGAGGTGCGGATAGCCAATGGAATTACGCACTTGTTCGTACGCGCGGCCGGCGGCGAACATGGCAAAGGTGCTCGCAAAGGCGACGTGGCCCGTGGTCGCAATGCCGGCGGCGAGCCCCATCAAGTTGCTCTCGGCAATGCCGGCATCGTAGAAGCGCTCAGGGTGCGCAGCCTTAAACTTACCCGTCTGCGTAGCGGCAGCCAGGTCGGCATCGAGCACTACAAAGTCATCGTGCTCATTGCCCAGCTCGACGAGCGCCTCGCCGTAGCTTACGCGCGTGGCGACTTTTTTGACCTCTGCCATTAGAGCTCCTCTCCTGCTGCCGCAAGCTCGGCCATGGCCTGCTCAAACTGTTCATCGTTGGGCGCCTTGCCATGCCAGCCAACCTGGTTCTCCATAAAGGAGACGCCTTTGCCCTTCACCGTCTCGGCGATGATAGCGACGGGCACGCCGGTCACCTCACGAGCCTCGGCGAAAGCCGCCTCAATCTGTGTCATGTCGTTGCCATCGGCTAGCTCGATCACATGCCACTTAAAGGCGCGGAACTTGTCAGCGAGCGGCATGGCCGAGTTGACCTCATCGATCGTGCCGTCAATCTGCAAGCCGTTGTGGTCGACGACGGCAACAAGATTGTCGAGCGCATGGTTGCCGGCGAACATGGCCGCCTCCCACACCTGGCCCTCCTCGCACTCGCCGTCGCCCAGCAACGTGTAGACGCGGTAGCTGTCACCCCAGTGCTTTGCGGCGAGTGCCATTCCAACCGCGGCGGAGATACCCTGACCGAGCGATCCGGTGGACATATCGATGCCCGGGGTGTCGTTCATGTTGGGATGGCCCTGCAGGTGGCTGCCGATGTGGCGCAGCGTCTCAAGATCCTCCTTGGGGAAGAACCCACGCTCGGCGAGCACAGCGTACAGACCAGGTGCACAGTGGCCCTTGGAAAGCACAAAGCGATCGCGGTCGGCCTTGCGGGGATCGGCCGGGTCGACGTTCATTTCCTCAAAGTACAGATAGGTCATGATGTCGGCAGCGCCGAGCGAACCGCCCGGATGGCCGGACTTGGCAGCGTGCACGCCGGTGACGATGCCCTTCCTTACCTCGTTGGCAACCTTTTTGAGCTCTTCGTCGCTCATTGTGCCTTCCTTTCATCCTCATTAGACAAAATGCGCACGGCACCGAAGGTAATCCCAACACAGCCGCAATGCACGTACGTCATTCATTATGCTGGAAACTGATGGCTTTACCAGAGTTTTTATCATTATTTGAACAATTTAGCAGGCAGAACCGCTGATGAAACGGTTTATCAATGTGAACGTCTTTTGGATGGAACGCGGTCGCCCCTACGCGCTAATGTCCTTGAATCCCTCGCCGAAGGCTTCCGTAACGTCAGCGACCGTCACAATGGCGTGAGGATCGCGCTCACGCACGATCGTCTTGAGGGTATTGAGCTCTCGACGGCTCACGATGACCATAATCACCGGCTTCTCGGCACCCGAATACATGCCAGTCGCCTTAAACTTGGTACAACCACGACCCAGGCCATACATGATATCGGCGGCGATATCAGGGAACTTGTCCGAGATGATGAGTACCATACGGCGTTTGTTGCCACCATCGACCACGGCATCGATCACGTAGCCGCTAATGACCATCGAAAGGCCTGCATATAGTGCATTTTCGATTGAAAAGACCGGAGCCGACAGCGCGCATACGGCAACATCGATCGCCATGACGGTCGAGCCCACGGGCAGCGAGGTATTACGCGAGATGATTTGGCCAATCGTGTCCGAGCCGCCGGTGTTGGCGCCGGCGCGCAGCACCATGCCGTAACCGATGCCTGTAATAATGCCGCCCCACATGGCAGGGAGCATCAGGTCTGCATGTGCCAGAGGTGCTACAAACGGGGCGAACAGATCGGTAAAGAAGCCCAGCAGCACAAAGCCCGTCGCGGTCTGCACCACGTAGAACATGCCGCCCTCGCGCATAACGACCAGCAACAGCAAGGCGTTCATCACGATCGTCTGAATACCAACGGGAAGCGATAGGCCGCGCGATGCACCGACCGCCTGGATAATGGTGGCAAGGCCCGTAACGCCACCGGCAGCAAGGCCGTTGGGAATCAAAAACAGGTCGGTCGCGATGGCGGCCAAGGCACACCCCAACATGATCTGGGGCAGATCGTGAAAGAAGTTCATCGAAAGAATGCGCTTGATGTCCAGACGATATGCCATGCTGCCTCCCTCAAAAAAGCGCACCCAAACGGATGCGCTTTGAACTTCTTCTTGTATTCGATTCTACCGATTCGCCGGACAAAAACCACCCCTGCGCAGGGTTTGCTTTGGATACAAAACCACCCTGCTCGGAGGGTTTTAATCCATTTCCACATAAACCGGGCGGTTTATGCAGATGGGGTCTCCGCGTCAGCGTTGCCGGTGGCCCAGCGATGGTAGCCAATAACAAACGGGTCCAGGTCGCCATCGTCAAGAACGGCCTCGACATTACTGGTCTCCACGCCCGTGCGTAGGTCCTTGACCATCTGGTACGGGTAGAGCACGTAGCTGCGAATCTGGTTACCAAAACCGATCGTGGTCTTGGGTCCACGAATCTCGTCGAGCGCCTCGGCGCGCTTCTCGAGCTCGATCTCGTACAGACGGGCCTTGAGAATCTGCATGCACGCGGCCTTGTTCTGAATCTGGCTGCGCTCGTTTTGGCACGTGACCACGATGCCACTGGGAAAATGCGTCACGCGTACGGCGGAGTCGGTGGTGTTGACGCCCTGGCCGCCCGGGCCGCTCGCGTGGTACACGTCCACGCGGATATCGTCGGGACTGATCTCGATGTCGATATCGTTGGGCAGCACCGGAATGACCTCGACGCCGGCAAACGTGGTCTGGCGGCGCTTCTTGTCGTCGGTGGGGCTAATGCGAACCAAGCGGTGGACGCCGGCCTCGGCGCGCAGCATGCCAAACGCGTCCTTGCCCTCGACGGTAAAGGTCGCACGGTCGATGCCGATGACCTCGGCCGCGGGACAATCGTTGATGGTGACCTTCCAACCGCGGCGCTGGCAGTACTTCATGTACATCTTAAAGAGCATGAAGGTCCAGTCCTGGGCCTCCAGACCACCCTGTCCGGGCTTGATGGTCACAATCGCGTCGCCGTGATCGAACTCACCGGTAAACCAGCTCGAAAGCTCGAGCTCGTCGATAGCGCGGGCCAGGCGTTCTGCCGTAGCGGAAGCCTCCTCGCGTAATGCGGCGGCATCGGGGTCGTCGCCCATCTCCTCGGCAAGCTCCAGCGCCGCGCGGGCGTCAGACAGCTCGCCGCGCGCGGTATCCACGGCAGCGATATCTTCCTTGGCTCGAGCGATCTCCTCCATGGTGGCGCGAGCGGCGTCGGCGTCATCCCAAAAGCCGGGGGCCACGCTTTTGGCCTCGAGCTCGGTCACACGCGTGCGCTTGTCGTCCAAATGAAGATACGACTCGACCTCGCCGAGCCGGTCCGCAAACGCGTCCAGCTCGGCGGGCGTTACCTCTAAAGCCTCGGCCATTAACGATTCCTACCGTGGCAGTACTTGAACTTCTTGCCGCTGCCGCAGGGGCAAAGGTCGTTGCGGCCCACGTTGACATAAGGGTCATCGCTCTCGGACTTGCGGTAGGTGGTCACCTTACCGCCATTGTTGACAGCAGCCGGGCCTCCCTGGACGGCCGTGCGGGCCTGCACCTGTGCCTGCTTGCGCAGCACCGAGTTGCCGTTGTCGCCATCGACATCGGCGGGGCCGGAGAAGCGCGCACCCTCGAGCGCGGGGTCCTCCTTGTGCTCCACGGCGTGCGGGGCGGCCTTGATCTCGATGCGCAGGACGGTGCGCAGGTAATCCTCGTACATGGTGTCGACGAGCATCTGGAACGCGCCGTAGGCCTCGGTCTTGTACTCGACCAGCGGATCGCGCTGACCAAAGCCGCGCAGTCCGATACCGGTCTTGAGGTAGTCCATCTCCTGCAGGTAGTTCATCCAGCGGGTGTCGATGACGCGCAGCATGACCTGGGTGTTGAGCTCGCGCATGAGGTCCTCACCCAGGCGCTCGGCCTTCATGTTGTAGCACTTCTCAACGTAGGCCAGGACATCGGCAGCAAGGGCCTCGAAGTCCTCGTCGGGGAACTTCGGCGTATCGATATGGCCGGTGAGCTCAACGACCCACTTGCGCAGGCCCTCCAGGTCGCGCTCGCCATCGTGACTGTCCTTGGTGCAGAACTCCTGAACGCAGCGGTACACGGTGTCGTGCATGACCTCGGTGATGTGGTCGGTCAGGTCCTTGCCGTCCAGAATCTTGTTACGCTCGGCGTAGATGACCTGGCGCTGCTTGTTCATGACGTCATCGTACTCGAGGACGCTCTTACGCATGGAGAAGTTGATGCTCTCGACCTTGTGCTGGGCGCTCTCGACGGCCTTGGAGATGATCTTGTGCTGGATGGGCATGTCGTCGCCCATGTCGGCGGTGACCATCATTTTGGAGACGCGGTCCATCTTGTCGCCGCCGAACAGGCGCATGAGGTCGTCCTCGAGCGACAGGTAGAACTGGGTCTCGCCCGGATCGCCCTGACGACCGGAGCGGCCGCGCAGCTGGTTGTCGATACGACGGGACTCATGGCGCTCGGTGCCGATGACGGTCAGGCCGCCGGCGGCAAGCACGCGCTCGCGCTCGGCCTTGCAGGTCTCCTTGGCCTCGGCGTTAAACTGCTCGAGCTGCTCGGGCGTCACGTCCTCCATGGTCAGGCCCTCGTACTCAAGGCGCTCGCGCACCAGCTCGTCGGGGTTGCCGCCCAGCAGGATGTCAGTACCACGACCGGCCATGTTAGTAGCGATGGTCACGGCGCCGTAGCGTCCGGCCTGGGCAACGATATGAGCCTCGCGCTCGTGATGCTTGGCGTTGAGGACCTCGTGCGCGATGCTGCGCTTGGTAAGGGCGGCCGACAGCTTCTCGGAGCTTTCGATGGAGACGGTGCCCACCAGGACCGGTTGGCCCTTGGCGTGACGTCGCTCGACGTCATCGGCAACGGCGTTGTACTTGGCCTGGACGGTGCGGTACACCAGGTCCTCGTGGTCAACACGCTGCACGGGCTTGTTGGGGGGGATGACCTCGACGGGCAGTTTATAAATCTCACGGAACTCGGCGTCCTCGGTGAGTGCCGTACCGGTCATGCCGGAGAGCTTGTCATACAGACGGAAGTAGTTCTGCAAGGTGATAGTGGCCAGCGTCTGGTTCTCCTCGCGCACGAGCACGCCCTCTTTGGCCTCGATGGCCTGGTGCAAGCCCTCGGAATAGCGGCGGCCTTCCATGATGCGACCAGTGAACTCGTCGACGATCTTAACCTTGCCGTTAGTGACCACGTACTGCTTGTCGCGGTGGAACATGTACTGGGCCTTCAGCGCCTGCTGCAGGTGGTTGACCAGCTGGCCGGAGAGATCGGCATAGATGTCATCGATACCCAGGCGGCGCTCGATCTTCTTAAGGCCGCGCTCGGTGGCGGCGATGGTGTGCTTGGCCTCGTCCATGACGAAGTCGCCCGTGGGCTCCACGTCCTCGGTGGCGGTAAGCATGTCGTGCGACACGTCCTCGCCGCGCTCAAGGCCGCGCACGGCGCGCGCGAAGTCCTTGTAGGTACTGGCGGACTTGGTGCCAGCGCCCGAGATGATCAGCGGGGTGCGAGCCTCATCGATCAGGATGGAGTCAACCTCGTCGACGATGGCGTAGTTGTGGCCGCGCTGCACGCGCTGCTCGGGACGGGTAACCATGTTGTCGCGCAGGTAATCAAAGCCGAACTCGGAGTTGGTGCCGTAGGTGACGTCGGCCTGGTAGGCCGGGCGCTTGAGCTCGAGCGGCATGTTGTTCTGGAGCAGACCGACGGTCATGCCCAGGTACTTGTAGATGCGGCCCATCCACTCGGAGTCGCGCTTGGCCAGGTAATCGTTGACGGTAACGACATGCACGCCCTTGCCGGCGATAGCGTTGAGGTAGCCGGCCAAGGTGGAGACCAGGGTCTTGCCTTCGCCGGTCTTCATCTCAGCAATATGACCCTCATGAAGCGCCATGGCGCCGATGAGCTGTACGTCAAAGTGGCGCATGCCCGTGATGCGCTTGGAAGCCTCGCGCACGGTGGCAAAAGCCTCGGGGAGCATGTCGTCGAGCGACTCGCCGTTGGCGTAACGCTCGCGGAACTTATCGGTCTGGGCGCGGAGCTCTTCCTCGGTCATCTTCTCAAACTGGGGCTCAAGACCGTTGATCTGGTCGACGATCTTGTAGTAGCGCTTAAGGTCCTTATCGGATCCAAAGGACAGCAGCTTTGACATGAATCCCATGTGGTTTTCCTTTTTGGCCATCGCCCACGCCGTGCAGCTGCGGGCGAGTTAAACACAGATGATTGTACTTTAGCCAAACAAGGCGCGGCCTATACGGTCGACCTCGACCGCCACGTAATAACTACGACCAACCTGCCAAAAAGGGACAGGTTTATTTTGGCAGGTTTTATCTGGGCAAACGCCGCCTCTCTGTCATTTGGTGCAAACTAACCTGTCCCCTTCGCACCAATCTGGTGCAATGGGGACAGGTTGGCTTGCACCAATAAAAAGAAAAGGGCCGCGCACCCAAATGGATGCACGGCCCTCATGCCATGAATGCGAGTGATTCCGCGGCGAGCTATTTACTCAGCAGCCTCGGTGGTCTCGGCCTCGGCAGCGGCCTCCTCGACGGGAGCCTCTGCGGAAGCCTCAGCAGCCTGCTTGGCAGCCTCCTCGGCGAACTTAGCGGCACGCTTAGCCTTCTCGGCAGCCTTAGCCTCAGCGGCGGCCTTGCGAGCGGCCTCGGCCTCAGCAGCCTTGGCAGCCTTGGCAGCCTTGGCCTCCTCGGCCTTCTTGAGCTGGGCGGCAGCGGCGCCACCGAACTTGTCGGCGAAGCGCTGGACGCGTCCACCGGTGTCGACGAACTTCTGCTGGCCGGTGTAGAACGGGTGGCACTCGTTGCAAAGCTCAACCTTCATCTCGGACACGGTAGCGTGCGTCTTGAAGGTGTTGCCGCAGGAGCACGTCACCGTGCACTCGACATACTGGGGATGGATACCCTGCTTCATGGTAGGACTCCTTATTGGTCAGGCGCTGGTTACCGATCAGCGCATAAGGCGTCTTGGTTTCCGACCAAGACAACAAACTCGGCTATGGTACCACGGCGCCGCGTGTCCCACAAAAGGTTCACGGTCTTTTCGGCACGACATGAGCTGGCCTTGATTATCGACTTCATCCGAACACCTCCCACATTCATCCGTACATGTACGGA
>CALBBA010000222.1 GCA_937926755.1 uncultured Collinsella sp. | reverse complement strand
GTGTGCTGAGCCACGGGCATGCCGTCGACCATGCGCGGCGCGCGGTCAAACGTGTTGGAAACTAACAGCAGCAGCTGGCCGTCCTCTAATCGCAGGTCAAAGTCGACGAATCGCTTTCCTTGGGGTGCGGCGCTTGCGGCGGTGATAGCGTTTTCCAAGGCATTTGAGAGCACACTAAACAGGTCGGCGTCACCTACGTGGATGGTTTCGGGTACGGCGACGCGCAGGTTGGCGGTAATGCCGTTTCTATTGATATCCGAGTTAAATGACGAAA
Source organism: uncultured Collinsella sp. (assembly GCA_937926755.1). Taxonomy (GTDB): domain Bacteria; phylum Actinomycetota; class Coriobacteriia; order Coriobacteriales; family Coriobacteriaceae; genus Collinsella. Next base: position 1,977 of record CALBBA010000222.1, on the reverse strand, counting down.
GCGCGATGTTTACGGTCTCGTTGGCACAGAAGCGGCGTACGGCGGTGCGGTCGCCGGCTTCGCAGAGTTCGTCGATGCGTTTGAGCGCCTCGTCGGTGTGGCCCTCCTCAATTAAAGCGGCCAGGCCGCGTAGGAAGTGGCGCATGTCGTGGCGAAGAATCGACAGCTCGCGCCCAGATTGACGCCAAGCCTCGAGCTCTTTGATGGCGGCGCTGTCGCGGGTTTCGAGCATCCAGCGCTCTCGCTCGGCGGTTTCCTTTTCTTCGTATTCGCGCAGGTAAACGGCAAGAAACATAAGATAGAAGGCACAGAGCGCAAATGACAAAAACTCAACCGTCACCACCGAGCCCGAGTGGAACAGCGTGGTGTAGACGTTGGTGGCGTAGTCAAAGATGTAATAGACGAGCGGCAGGATTAAAAGGATGCCCAGCTCGGTGGTGCTTTTAATCGCTAAGCGCGGACCGATGTCGCCGGCCCAATGCAACAGGACGGCAAAGACGGCGAGCGTGGTAGCGATGCGTGCCAGATAGTACGCGATCTGAGAATCGGTTGCGGCAAATGCGGCGATACCCATCCAATTGCTGAACTGGCAGCTCAGATAGGCGCTGGTGACGCCCAACGCCGCGAGCAGCGGACTCAAGTGGTAGCGCGCGCATAGGTAGACGGTAAGCGGCAGGTGCACGACGAGCGGATAGACCTGACGGGCAAAAAGCTCTCCGCCAACGACATTGGCGATCGAAAAGGCAGCGCCGGTTGCGGCTCCGACCCCCACCAACTCGAGTGCATGGCGTCGATTGATTTCGATACCGCACAGCGCCGCCGAAGCAAAGACGCCAAAGAGTAGCGTTGTGGCGTGGTGGATTGCCCAAAGGACCATTTCGACCGAGGAGATCATCAGCGCCTCCCGCCCTCAAAGCGCACCGCAAAGTAGGCGTCTTGGAACCCCTGCTTGCTGCTGCGCGACAGCGGAATGCACGCGCCGGGGCGCATGACGATGTCCGTGCGATCGAAGTGGTCGATGTTGCGCAAGTTGACCTGGTAGCTACGGTGGCATTTAAAGAAGGTGGCATTTTGCGCCAAACGGTCCTCGACGCTGCGGAACGACTCGAGTGCCTCGATATCGCGTCCGTCGCGCAGGTGGAAGACCACGTGCTTGTTGCGCGCCTCGGCATATTCGATGTCGGACAGGCGCAGGGCGTGGTAGCCAAAGGACGTTTTGATCACGAGCTCGTCGGTTGCCGCCGGGCGCATGCTCGAAAGCTCGTCGAGTAACTGTGCCAGGCGTTCGTAAGTCACGGGCTTGAGCAGATAGTCGAAGGCGCGGACCTCGTAGGATTCCAGCGCGAACTCGGGCGACGAGGTAAGGAACACCAGACGCACGGCGGTGTCGGCCTGGCGCAATTCGCGCGCGGTGTCCATGCCATTGACGAGCGGCATGATCATGTCGAGCATGATAATGTCGGCACCGGCTTCAACCGCATCCTTCACCATATCAAAGCTCTCTACCTCAACCTCAATCTTTCTGACAAACGGAGCATAGGCCTTTGCCATGGCGATTGCCTCTTTTACACCGCCAGCTGCTCCGATGTGGTTATCCTTAAGAAGCACTCCATCCGAGAGATTGTATCTGTGGTTGTTTCCACCACCGACTCTGACCGAATATTTTTCAAAAATTCTATTGTTTGGAGTTGTCTTTCTGGTATCCAAAAGCCTGATGCCGGTGCCCTCTAAGAGCGCTGCAACCTGACTGGTATAAGTGGCAATTCCACTCATGCGCTGTAAATAATTGAGCGCAGTTCTCTCACCGCATAAGAGCACTCTGATATCCCCGTAAACCTTGCCGATAAGCTGCTTATTTTCTACCCTATCGCCATCCTTTACGTAAAACTCTACCTTTGTATCTGCATCAAGCAGTGTGAAAACTCTCTCAAAAACCTGCAGTCCACAGATGATTCCGTCCTGTTTGCAGATTAAATC
>CALBBA010000221.1 GCA_937926755.1 uncultured Collinsella sp. | reverse complement strand
CCAAGTGTCTGAGTTCCCAGGAGGCGTATACCACGCTGGTAGGTGCCATCGTTGACGGTCTGCGCACCGACAACGAATTCGGCAAGCTGGTGTACAAATATATGATCAAAAACGATCAGCTCACCGGCAGAGAGGTCTGCCTGCTGCTCTTTGATCAGAAGGTGCTTTCCTACGATGACCAGGCCATTTCCGGCCTGCAGAGCGGCTCCGTGACAGCCTATGCTTTTATCAAGGAAAAGATCCGCAACCTGGAGATCACACCGGCCCAGCTGGCGCTGGATCCGTGCTCCGGTTCGGTGGTCATGGTAGATCCCAAGGACGGCACGCTGCTGGCCCTGGTGAGCTACCCGGGCTATGACAATAACCGGCTGGCCAATACGGTAGATTCCGCCTACTATGCCCAGCTGAACCGGGATCTGTCCAGCCCCTTCTACAACCACGCCACTCAGGAGCGCACGGCGCCCGGTTCTACCTTTAAACCGGTGAGTGCCATCGCCATTATTGTGGGGGCGACGCTTGGTCGCCGCAATGGTTTTATGGTTGGCGCGTTGGCGGCGCTGACCAGCAATTTCTTTTTTGGACAGGGCATGTGGACGCCGTGGCAGATGTATGCCTGGGGCCTGGTTGGCTATGTTGGCGGCGCGCTGGCGCATGCGGGTGCGTTCGACCGCGCCGACGGCACCGTGCGTATGCCGGCGCTGCTGACCTACGGCTTTGCTTCGGGTTTGCTGTACGGCGTTGTGATCAACGCCTACGACATTATCGGTTTTGTTCAACCGCTCACGTGGGCGGGTGCCATGGCGCGTCTTGCCACCGCCGTACCGTTCGATATCACGCACGGCCTTGCGACCTGCGTGTTTTTGGCCGCCTTGTACAGGCCTTGGTGCCGTCGCATCAACCGAGTCGTCGTGAAGTACGGACTGTAGGGCTGGTTGCGCCGGGGCGGGAATCAATACTGCCGAAGTGCCATTTTAAAACTATGCCGGTTTACGGGGCCAGATTGGCACAAGCAGACCATGCCGGCTATTTTTGAAATAGAGCAAGCCGTTTACCTGCGGTTTTTATTCCGCGAAATTTGGCATGGTTGAGGGCGATCGGTTAAACGTAGTAGATAGGCCCATTTCGTGGCGCACGAATCAAGCCGAGGTACAAAATAGCCCCCTGCCCCAGAAAGATTGTCGGCAAGGTAGCAAAAATGCCCCGCGGGCAGGAGGCTGCTCGCGGGGCAAAGAAGAGGGGCTTATTTGTGGCGGACCGAGGGGTTCGGCATGGGGTTTCTACCGCGGCCGCTCTTAAAGCATTACAGCTCGACGAGCTGGCCGGTCTCGGCGGCCTCCTTGATGGCGTTGAGAAGCGTGAGCGTCTTGACGTTGTCGGCGGGGGTCACGACGGGCTCGACCTCGCGGCGAACGACCTTCACAAAGTGCTTGAGCTGCATCTTGTGCGGCAGCGCCGGGTCGATAGCCGGAATCTCCATCTGCAGCGGCTTGTGCCAGTTAGAGGCGCCGTCGTAGGAGAACTGGTGCAGGCGGGGCAGCGAAAGGGCACCCTTGGTGCCGCCGATAAAGTAGGCGTCGGCGTCGAAGGGGCGGTACTGCGGATCCTCGCGAGCGGTTGCCTCCCAGTTCCAGGGGCTGGCGGTGGCGTCGGAGATGGTCATGCTCGCAAGCGCGCCATCGGCAAAACGGACGTTGACCACGGCGGAGTCCTCGGTCTCAAAACCGCGGGCGGCGCTGGACTGCATGCCCTGGACGGCGACGGGCTCGCCCAGCAGATAGCGGAGCAGGTCGACGTCGTGCACCAGGTTGACCAGGATCGGGCCGGCACCCTTTTTGCGGCGCCACTCGACATCAAAGTACTCGTCATTCTTATAGATCATGTAGTGGAAGCTCGACACGGTGAGCTTGCCCAGCTCACCGGACTCGATGATCTCCTTGGCCTTGTTGACGAAGGGGTTGTGGCGACGGTGCTGGCCCACGAGCACGGGCACGCCGGCGGTCTCGGCCTCGGCGGCGAAGGCCTGGGCATCCTCGAGATCGTTGGAGATCGGCTTTTCGACCAGCGGCACGATATTGCGCTTCACGGCCTCGCGAGCAACGCCCAGGTGCAGGTCGTTGGGCGTGGCGATGATGACGGCCTCGGGCTTGACCTCGTCCATCATCTGGGCGGGATCGGTGTAAAACGGCACGCCGGCGGCCTCGGCCGTGGCGCGGGCGCCCTCAAAGGCGTCGGCGATGGCGACGAGCTCGGCCTCGGGCTCCTCGGTGACAAAGCGGATGTGGTTGCGGCCCATGGCACCGGCGCCGATAACGGCAATGCGGACGGGGTTGAGCTCAGACATTTCGACTCCTTAATACTGGTGATCGGTGGAATGCGACAAAGGGACTGTCCCTTTGTCGCATCGGTAAAACTAGGCGGACTTCTTCTTGCTGTCGGAGACCATCATGTAGACGGTGAGCACGACGGCGATGGCGGCGATCACAATAGCGCCGTAGAAGGACTGCTGGTAGGCGGCGCTGCCGGCCTCGGCGTGATACAGCACGGCGGTGATGGGCTGGCTGATCCAGGTAGAAGCGGCGTAGCCCAAAAACATGATGCCGTAGTTGACGCCGATGTTGCTGGTACCGAAGGCGCCACCGGTGAGCGGCGGGTAGATGACGAGCAGGGCGCCAAAGCTAAAGCCGAGCAGGGCGAGCGCCACAAAGAACATGCCCTGCGTAAAGCTCATCGACATGATGACGAGTGCGACGATGGTGACGACAAGGCTGATGAGCAGCGACTTGTAGGCGCCGATCTTGTCGATGATCTGGCCAAAGGACAGACGGCCGACCAGGTTTGCGCAGGTGTTGACGGAGACCACCACGCCGCCGAGGGCGACGGCAGCGGCGCTCGTGGGGTCGGCGAAGAGCTGGACGGCGGCGATGGAGGCAACCTTGCCCACGAGCAGGGTGCCCGCGGTGGCGGCAAAGGCGAAGGTGACGATGAGGACCCAGAAGCGCGGGGTCTTGACCATCTCGCCCGGGGTGAGGTCGCCGAAGGTGCCGGCGTGCGCGCCGCCCTTGGGGGCCTCGAAGCCCTCGGGCAGCCAACCGGCCTCGGGGGCCTTCAGGAACAAGGCGGAGGCGGCGATTGTCACAAAGAAGATGACGCCGAGTGCCTTAAGGGCACCGAAGATGCCAAGGCTCGGGATGAGCAGCGAGGCGAGCACCGGGGACAGCACGGCGGGGGCCGCGGGGGGGGGGGGGGGGGGGGGGGGGGGGGGGGGGGGGGGGGCTTGCGGGG
>CALBBA010000220.1 GCA_937926755.1 uncultured Collinsella sp. | reverse complement strand
GGGGTTGAGGCCGAGATCGGAGTTGCGGATGGCCTTTTCAACGACGGCGACCATGTTCTTCTCCCACGGCTGGACCGTGAGCGTACGGGCGTCGCCGACGCCGAGCTGGGCGACCTGCGTGAGCGGGGTCGGGCAGCCGTAGTAGTCGACCATGATGTGTTCGAGAAGACCCGTGGAGGCACGGCCCGTACGGATCTTCGTGAAGTCCTCGCGAAGCGTTTCGATGGTGCGTCCCATCTTGTGCTGGGTCTGGCTGATGATGTCAGCAACAGTCATTTTTAGCTCCTGATTGGATTTCCGCACGGTCCCTCGCGGACGAGCAGAAACGCGGCGCCCGACAAAGACGGACGACGCTAGGGGATTGAATAAATTGAAGAGCCTGCGGGCCGTCAGGTCTGCAGGCTCACGTCATGCTGATATTTTAGCCAAATCTCAGGAATGCACGAGCGTGCCTTCCTGTTCGCCGAGAATGACGCGGCGCAGAGCGCCCTTCTTGTTGATGTTGAAGACCTTGATCGGCAAGCCCTGTTCGCGGCAGAGCGCGAAGGCGGTGGCGTCCATCACCTTGAGGTTGGAGCGGAGCGCATCGTCGAAGGTGATTTCGTCGAACATCGTGGCGGTCGGATCCTTCTTCGGGTCGGCCGTGTAGATGCCGTCGACCTTCGTGGCCTTGATCACGATCTCGGCGCCGATTTCGGCGCCGCGCAGGGCGGCCGTCGTGTCGGTCGTCATGAAGGGGTTGCCCGTGCCGGCGGCGAAGATCACCACGCGGCCGAGACGAAGATGACGGAGGGCCTTGCCGCGGATGTACGGCTCGGCGACCTGCTCGATGTTGAGGGCGGACTGAACGCGAGCCTCGACGCCGTTGTTGCGGCAGGCGTCCTGAAGGGCCATGGCGTTCATGACCGTGGCGAGCATGCCCATGTAGTCGCCCGTGGCGCGGTCCATGCCGGTGGCGCCGAGTGCGACGCCGCGGAAGATGTTGCCACCGCCCACGACGATGCCGACCTGAACGCCGAGCTCGACGACGCTCTTGATTTCCTCAACCATGCGGGCAAGAACCGTACGGTTGATGCCGAAGCTGTCTTCGCCCATCAGGGCCTCGCCGGAAAGTTTGAGAAGAATGCGCTTGTAGGCGGGCTTGGCCGCCGTTTCCGCCGTCTGATCCATGTCGTCACTCCGAAAGTCAAACTGTAATTTGTGCTGTCAACCATGCCTGCAGGGCGTCGAAAGGTACGTCCCGTAGGCAAAATTACTTAATTATAAGCTAGCCCGATTTTTACGCAAACAATATTTTCAGAGGCCCTGACGAGACTCAGACAAAGCCTGCGGGACACTGCCCACGAGCCGTTTCGGCACGGTTTGTGCTTGCTTGGCCACCATGAAAAAACGGGATGTCCCGCAACAGGGCATCCCGTTTTCACTTGAGGCTGAATCAGCCGCTTGGGCTGATTCGTGCACGCGTCAGATTAGGCCTTGGCGGCGGCAACCTGGGCGGCATTGTTGGACTGGGGCTTAGGTGCCGGAGCGGTGGCAGGCGCGGGGGCCGCAACGGGCTGAGGCGCAGGCGCTGCAGGCTTGGAGGCTGACACGGACGCAGAACGGGGTGCAGGCTGGGCAGCCGGAACAGCAGCGCCGCGGTCCCAAGGCATGCCACCCTGGTGCGCGGACGTAGCAGCGGGGGCAGTGGATGCCGCCGGAGCGGCAGCGCGGGCGCCCGAAATGAGCGTCGGCTGCTGGGCAGCAACGGGTACGGATGCTGCAGGCGCGGCGGCCTGAGCAGCAGTCACGCTCGCCGGCACGGCGCCGTTGGCAACCATGGCCTCCAGGCGTGCCACGCGCTCAGCCAAAGCTTCAATCGTTAAATCGGCCTCGGGACGCGTCAGGCGGGTGCAGGCGATCTCGAGCACCAGGCGCACGTCACTCGCGCCCCTCATCTCCAGTGCGGCATCGTCGAGCACCGTCAGTATGCGAGCCAAACGATCGGCAGGATGCTCGCCAAAGGCAGCGGCCTCGGCAGCAAGCGTCTCGGCCTGCTCGGAGCCGCCCTCAAACAGCTCGGCACGGGCACCGGCAACGCAGGCAACGTACACGTCACGCACATGCGCCACCAGGTCGCGCGTCAGCTCCAGCAGGTCGTTTCCTTCCTCGACCTGCGCACGGATCAGTCCATAGAGCTCGGCAACATCGCGATCGGCAATGGCGCGGGAAAACTCGCCCAGGATCTGGTCCGAAACCTCACCCAAAAGCGAGCGGGCGTCGTCCGCATGCACGGTGCCGTTGCCGAAGACGCTCAGCTGCTCCAGTGTGGAGAGCGCGTCGCGCATGCCGCCCTTGGCATGGCGTGCCACGATGGCAAGCGCCTCGTCATCGTAATCGAAGCCCTCCTGCTCGCACACGCATGCCAGGCGATGCTCGATATCCTCGTTACCGATGCGGTGGAAATCGAAGCGCTGGCAGCGCGAGAGGATGGTCTCCAGAATCTTTTGCGGGTCGGTGGTGCACAGCACAAAGATCACGTGCGCCGGCGGCTCCTCGAGCGTCTTGAGCAGCGCGTTGAACGCCGCCGTCGTGAGCATGTGGACCTCGTCGATGATATAGATCTTGTACTTGCCACGCACCGGGGCAAAGTTAACGGAGTTGATGATCTCCTCGCGCACGTTGTCCACGCCGGTACGGCTTGCGGCATCGAGCTCGTAGACATCCGGGTGGTTGCCCTCGGCGATGAGCTCGCACTCCTCGCAAGTACCGTCGGGCATGCAGCCGCTTGCACCCTCGGTGCGCGCCGCCTCGGCATTGCGGCACAGCAGCGCCTTGGCCAGAATGCGCGCCATGGTGGTCTTGCCCGTGCCGCGCGGTCCGCAGAACAGGTAGGCGTGGGACAGGCGCCCCTCGGTGATGGCGTGCTCGAGCGTCGAGACGATATGCTGCTGGCCCACCACGGAGTCGAAGGTGAGCGGGCGATACTTTCGGTACAACGATTCCATGGGTGCTCCCCCGGGTATACTGAGTCTTGTTGCCGCGGCGGCCATGCGGTCGCACGGCATACTGCATTCCATAATAACCCGTACGGCGAGCCCGCCGCGATAGGAGTCCAAAGAGCATGGCAGACGCAGAGAGCAGCCTCGTTCCCTCCGAAGCAGCCAACCAGGTCGAGGTCGCGCTCGAGACGCAGGCCGCGGCCGATGACGGCATTCTGTACCTCAACGAGTATCAGTACGAAAACGACCTCGTCACCGACTTTGCGCGCCTGGTCGCCTCGCCCAGGCGCCGTGGCTCGCTGTATGTCGCCGCGGCAATTGCCGCGCTGCTCGGCATCGGCATGCTAGTGGCCGGCGGCAACTGGCTCAAGTTCGGCGTCGTGCTCATCGTATTCGGCGCCTTTTTGGCCTGGTGGAGCAAAAACCTGCACCATACGCTCGCGCGCGACTTTATCGATGCCGTCGAGGCCGACGAGTCCATGGGTGGCCGCTATCGCCGCGTCGCCGCCAACGAGGACGGTCTTATGGTATGGGGCAAGAGCGGCAAGTCACAGTTCTTCCCGTTTGACAAGCTCGACCACGTGCTCGACGGCGAGCGCATCTTTGTGGCCATGTTCGCCGACCAGGGCGTGACGATCCCCAAGGATACCTTTGTGCGTGGCAACGCCGAGCAGTTTGGCTCCTTCCTCAAGGCGCGCATCAACAAAAAACTCCGCATCGAGACTAAGAAGAAGAAAATGAAGGCCGAGAAGGCTGCCGCCGAAGCCAAGCAGGGCGACAAGGCCGACAAGCCCCAGGACAACAAGCACAAGCAGAAGAAGAGCAAGAAGAAGCGCTAAGGCCGAGCGCCACTGCGAAGGGAATCTCGTCCAACTTTAGTGCAGGATAAGATTCCCTTCGCAGGGCCTTCGAACTATTTAACTTCAAACCTTAAGAGCCTTCTCTCTGGCAGATCGGTCATCTTCATCGTATAAGTCCCAGGAAAAGCCTTCTCAAAACGGACGGTCTCGTAACCTTCGAAATAGTCGTTGGTGTTTCGCATCATGAATGGGACGAGCAACTCGTTCTCCGCCCCAACCTGTACAGCAAACGCAGCAGAACCGCCCAGAGCCGGCATTGCCTGCGTTATCAGATCGGTATTGACCACAAAGTCATAGTTTGGTGCAGACTCCGGCACCAAATGCCAGACATACGTCTTGATGCCGCCTTCGACATTGTCCTTATTCCTGACACGCATCTTTACGGCGATAACACACGTGATGTCGGCGTCCTTCAATTTCGTTTTCGTATCCACGATGCCATATTTTGAATAATTATCATGCGCACGCTTGAGATACTCGCGCGGCGTGAGCAGCTCTGCCCCGTCTATGCAAAACGAATACCCGTCAGTCGCCACATCCTTCGAACCCAGAAACGCCCCATCCATCGAGAGCCATTCGCCCTCCGCATAATATTTCTCAGGAATGACCGTCCGGTTCCCGTTAACGACGCTCACCCTCATGCCCGCAAGGCCGGTAGCAGCACAGCCGAAAAGAGCAAGCACCGCCCTTCTTGTCCACAGGGTTTTCTTCATCGCGCTCACGACCTTTCCCGAACGTTCACAACGGCACCGTCGCGCATGCAGTAAACCCGATCGGCCAGCTCCTCGAGCACCTCTCCGTCATGGCTGGACAGAATAACCTCGCGACCCGTTGAGGCCGCCATCGCCACAACGCGCTTGAGCATTTCCACGCCCGCTTCGTCGAGGGCATTTGTTGGCTCATCGAGAACAAGCAGTTTCGGCTTCTCCATAATTGCCGCAGCTATCCCCAGACGTTGCTTCATCCCAAGCGAGTATGCTCGGAACTTCTTTTTTTCGTCTGCATCGAGCCCCACGAGCCGCAGGGCAGAGCGAATGTCCTCGGGGGTAGCAACGCCCTTGATCTGAGCGATGAGCTCCAGATTGTCGTAGCCAGACAGATATCCCAAAAAGGAAGGCGCCTCGATCAACATCCCCAGACTCGGCGGGAACGAGATATCAACTCCGAGCCTTTGACCATCGATTGAGATCTCGCCTTCGGTGGGTTTAATCAATCCGCAGACCGCTCGCATGAGCATGGTCTTGCCCGAACCGTTTATCCCCTGAAGCCCGACCACAGTCCCAGGGTCAACCTCGATGGACACGTTGCGCAGGACATCGTTTTTGCCCATGCGCTTCGATACGCCCCTTACGATCACACTCATATCTTGTCCCCCTTTTCTATAAGGTCTGCCCTTCGAAACCACAGTCCGCCCAGCGATAGGCATAACGACATAATCGCAATTGATGACAAGACGCTCGAGCCCGCCGCGATTCCCTCTTTGACAATTCCACCCCAGCGCAACAGCATCAAGGCGTTACCCAATAGCGCCCAATGTCGTGCATATGCCGAGCAGATCAGGTAGCTCATTAAAACCACAAACGAGACTGACGGCCCAAGCACAAACCCGACCGCTGCCTGCGCAAACGCAAGCGCCTCGAAAGCAAATAAGAGACCTATGAAAAACGGCAGCGCATCTGCCTCGGCAGCTTTGAGAAACCACGGCGCCAAATTAGCCAGCTGAAGCGACTCGCCATGAATGACCTCGCTGAACGAGGAGCTCACCACCAAGCTCCAAATCACAACAGAGCAAACCACCACGAGCAGTGAAAATGCCGTTACCGCCGCCACTGAGATAAAACGCGAGGCCCACCAAAGGGTTCTTGCCCGGCATCGAACAAGTGCTTGTAAACCAAGCCCGTGCAACGATTCGGTCGGATAATCGAGTGTTGTATAGAGAATAAGCAGAATGAGGAATAGCCACCCTAACGGAGGCACAAACATGACCCCGGGCCTAGGCTCAAACGGAGCAGATCCGGCAAACACGAGCGCAAGATTATCCGCAAACCCCAAGGTATCCGTCCTGACCCCATACACAGAAGACAATCCGTAGGCGTACACCAAGTTTGCAACGGTCACTGCCGCAACCGCAATAAAAGCAATGATGTTCTTCTTCAAAACGGTCCTCAGGTCCGCGGCGACCAGCCTAAACAGCATCAGACCACCTCGCGTCTTTTTAAGAATCTCGCGGAAACCAAAGAAAAGACGAACAGCAAGATGATTTCCGCAACCCCCGCTCGGATGTCGGGCCAGTTATTTAGTGATTCCGACCTGATGCTGTTAAGAATGTTGCAGTTAAAGCCGACGCATGAAAGGACGCTAAAAATCCAGTCGTTAACAAAGTGCCATGCAACCATAATCAGATATGGAACGACCATCGCCTTGATTCTGCTGCGGAACACAACCGACAGACCGGTCACGGCCATGGATAGAACCCCCAGCGCCACCGCATCGAACAGCGTATAAACCAGCACGTATAACAGAGGCCGGGAATAAAACAGGCCAGAAAAATAGCTATGCAGATAGAGCCCGACGTAAGTCGATTCGTCGACTCGGGGGAGATACGCGGGAAACAGTATGGAGACAATCAGAAAGTTCACGAGTAGCGGAATAGCCGTGACCGCAAACGCAGAGAGGAAAGCAGACAGCATCTTCACGTTCACGTATGCATTTCTAGAAACACGCGTGCAGATCTGTGCCTCGTAACCGCTCAAACGCTCGGACAGGCATGACCACGACCCGGCCAACATGGCAAGCAACGGCAGCGCATAGAAAAACACCGACGCTAACAACGGCGCATTCGCGCTCACAACAATCCAGTTACCAAAGCTACTTACACGCGTTTGGCCGGAGTATGTCTGAGACTGCAGACCAATGCCGTAGCCAAAAGATAACAGCTGTTTGCGTTCAGTCTCGAGCGTCCACCACGCCTCGACGGCAGCTGCCATCGAAATTACAATCGCCAAAGTAAGAGCCAACGCAAATATTGGGTTTCCAGATATCTTGGACAACTCGTGCCGAATTAGATTTTTATTCAACCGACATCACCCTTCCATTGGCCGGACCGAGCAGCAGCGCTCGGCCCGGCCCTAATCACAACAAGAAGCTGCGGATTGGCTAGGAGGGAAGTTTGTTAAAATGGCCTAAGCAATCGGGGCTCCACTTTCCATAGACCGTGCCGTATCCGGACTCGGCCCAGGCAGTCAGACGAGCATGGCTGCGCCCATTCTCGCGAACGAGGTTATACATCTCCCATTCGCCCGCGTGGTTGGCGCGATACACGCCTTGCGTGCAATTCATAGTGCCCGTTCCTCTATTGTCATAGGCGCCGTCCACGTACAAACGTAACGGCCTTCCTGAATAGCCTTGGATCAAAGTGTAAACTGAAGATGAATCTTCTTTCTGGCGATAGCCAGTTGCGCTCGTGCCAGAACATTGAAAAGCGAAATATCTATCTTCGTTGTTCTTGCATGTGGCAATTCCGGCATCCGCGCTCTGCGAAATGCTAGAAACCTGGGAAGTGTCAAACTCATCTTGAGCAAATGATGCGGCAGGTGCGCCCATCGACAAACCCGCAACAATCGCCAACCCGACTCCGAGTCGAGCAACAGCGCTCCTTGGCTTAATCATGGCTTTCTCCAATCAAAAGCGGTCAATAATGCGTCGACGCACGGCAACTTTTGCATGAATAGAGAAAGATGTCTGTAAACACCCGCTATTGAGTTGATTGCTCAGGCGTTTACACGTTATTTACCTGCGATAACAATAAAATTAGCTCCGCCTTATTCTTGATCTTCAACTGGCGGTAAGATGCAGACCGCAGTGCTTGCACCGTAGATGCAGCGTAACCGACATCCTCCGCAATAGCCTTTGTCGTTGCGCCCTCTGCCGTCATCAGCAAGATTTGCGACTGAACATTAGAAAGGGAGCGAGACATAAGCAGGGCCAGCTGGCGCACGCGGGCTGTTTCGGTGGACCCGTTCGCGCGGTACTCCAAGACGGCTTTCTCGTCCTCAACCGAGCGGGCGAGCGCGATGTGCGTGACGAATATGGGCACAGACCAGCAGACGATCACCGTTGCCACGACGACATTGACAGCCGAACTATGCCCCAACAACGACGCGAGGAACAACGGCTTGAAAACCGTCAGATCCTGCACCATGTTGAGCAAGACAACCCAAACGGGAGCCATCGCCCCAAAGCAGAGCATCCATACCCCAAGCATTTTGCGCTGCGGACAGCTTCGCAGCACTATATACGTGAGCAGCATCCCCGTCAGTACCGCAAGTCCATGAATTCGCCCCCTAGTTGCTGCATAGATTAAAGCAGCCACACCTATCACAACCAATGGCGCGATAGCCCGAGTATGGGCATGAACCTTAAACGGGCGCAGCTTAACAGCGAGCGAAGCCATAGACGCTATGCCGCAAACCAGGACCGGTGCAGCCATCAACGGATCGCGTATGCACCTCCATGCCGCGATATAAACAAAAGCCCATTCCACGGCAGACAGTATCGCCCACACGCACGGGCTTCCAAGCCCAATCGCCCCATCCGCTCTATCCAGATCAGCTTCACGATTCGGTTTTCCACCCGTGTAGCGTAGCGACAGAAACAGTCCGAGACCCAATGCATAGCTTGCAAGAGAAAAGGCGACAGCCCACGAAACACCGGACCCCCAATCGCTATCCGCCATTACCAAGGGACCCGCCGCAAGGAGGATGAAAAATGATGTGAGCAGGTATCGAAACAGCCGGCGCGTTCGAGCTGATGCCAACATATCGTCAGCATGCCGCTGCAGCGGCTCAGGCCCTACAGCATCACCCTCACCTGCAAACAACGCCACGAGCTCGCGTGAGCCCGCAACCGACGCCTTCCCGTATGCTCGGTGAAGCGTTGTTCGCACCGTCGATGGCTTCGTACCCGTCTCCCTGGCAATTTCCGCCGGCGTTTTCCCTTTGAGCAGCAGTCGAACAAACTGCTCTTCTCGAGGCGACAGGGCAGGGGAAAACACTCCCGCATCGAATGGGTCGGACGCGCAGGCAATATCCGGATTGTTGTCCCGTTCCCCCCTTAGCAACGTGCACACGAAGGCAACAGCAATAGCGGACCCCATCGCAAGCAATACAATGATCGCGGCATCGCTTGCGAAGTATGCCGCCTCGACAGCCGGAACAAGACCAATAGGGACTGCCACGAGCACAGAACGGGCAAACACGTCGCTCTGTCCCCGACCAAAGGCGCGGAGACAGCAAAGCGGCGGGGCCACAGCCAACACGAGATAGACCAGAGGAATTAAAAGCACTAAGCCAATTGATACGGCCGTTACAGGGGACATCCCCCATGGCTCGGGAACGACTCTCCATGAAACTCGACAGCAAAACAGCAGGCAAGACAGGATGGCTATTGTTTCTGTAAAAATCGCGTCCTGCGGGTGACGAGTTTCTCTTTCGTCAGCCCACGTCGCCCCCTGCGTCAAAGGAGAGCCCACCGTGCCCCAAATAACATATGAGAGGAGCAGCGATCCAACAAAGCACGAGGCGCACGAAACGCCATGCAGCAGCCAGATCGGTGCAAACACGAATGGAATAGAATCTCCGCGAGCATAGAAGGCCAAGTCGGCCCATTCGGGAACCGTTGCAATAACACCAAGGAAAACACCAATGGCGCCAAGGCGACCCGGCCGTCTTATTTCTCTCCCCTTGCGAAGCGCAACACCATGAACAAACGCCGCAAGGCATGCGCCAAGGATAACGAGCCAGGTCATTGCACCTGATGCCAAACCGATTGAAGATGAAAACCGGTGATAAGGGGTGACCGCCATTACGACGAGCACAATGGAGAAAGCAGATGTGGCAGAACAGCGGGAAAAGGGCATATGACCTCCATAGCGCGTCATTATATCGCTCGGGCTGCTCGTTTATCTCCGCGCCCACACCAGCCAGCATCAACGATTCACGTTAACTCCAATCCGAGCCAGGTCACGGTCCATTTTTCCCGCAGTCCCACATCAAAGTGGGATGCGGTTTCCTTTTGAGCGCCGGTTCGGAAAATGCATCCCGTTCTGAGTCAGTATTCTGGGACGCAGTTTCCGCAGCGCACCCCATTCGGAAAGCGCATCCCACAATTTGGCTGAAAACTGGGGCACGCTTTCCGGACGGATCGAAACGAGGCCAAGAAGGATAAGTTGTCCCCGCCGCCCGTTATCCTCGCCATCCATCCGAGCGTGCTACACTAGCAGCATCTATGCCACCGCGAACGGCTCGGCCCCGCGCCCGCCGCTCGCAAACGAACTTTAAACGCACGAGGGTTGGCCATGCCGCTTTTCTCGCAACATACCGCCCGGTTCTCGCCGGACGTTCCCTTGGAGGGCACCAGCTCTCGCGAGCTGCTCAAGCGGTTCCAGCCGCTCGAGACGCTTGCAACCGGCGGTTTTGGCTCCATCGAGATTTGCCGCGACACGCACCTGCGCCGTCGCGTCGCCATTAAGCGTATCCCCCTCACAAGCGGTGCCGGCATGCCCGCCAGCGACATCATGGATGTCCTGCGCGAGGCACACACCGCCGCCATGCTTCAACATCCCAATATCGTGCAGGTTATCGACTTTACGCATGACACCGCCTATGCCTATCTGGTCATGGAGTATGTCGACGGCATGTCGCTGGCCGAGTTTTTGCATCGTGTGGACGGCCATTCGCTCACCTTTGACGAGGCCGCGGCAATTGCCGACGCGCTGGGCCAGGCACTCACTTTCGCCCATAGCAACGGCGTGCTCCACCTGGACATTAAGCCCGCCAACGTGCTCATCGACCACTCGGGCAATGTAAAGCTCACCGACTTTGGCATGGCGCGGCTGTCGTCTGCCGGCGGCTTTGGCGGCTCGCGCGGCGGCACCATCGGCTACATGCCGCCCGAGCAGCTCGACATCGAAACTGGCACAGTCGACGAGCGCGCCGATGTCTTTGCCCTCGCCTGTGTGATCTACGAGGGCCTGTGCGGCAGCGCTCCCTTTATGGCCGCCACGCCCGGCGACTCGCTCGGCCGTATCATCGGCGGTGCCACCTATCCCAGCGAGCTCATCCCGCACTTTCCCCCGGGAGCCGAGGCTGCGCTCATGAGCGCCCTCTCCCCCATGCCGCAAGACCGCCCTAACAGCATCGAGGCATTTTGCGACCAGCTGCTCGCCGGCTTGGGCAGCGTGCGCGAGGGCCGTCGCAGCCTGGAGCAGATGGTGGGCGAGCTGTCGGATGACGAGCACGCGGCAGACGATATCGAATCGTTGCCCTATGAGGACGACACCATCGAGGTCGACCCCGCGCTTGGTTGGGCCGGCACGCGCTGGAGCCACGCGCGCGATTACACCATGTGCGCCATCTCGGCGCTAACGTGTGGTGCCTTTAGCTTTTTGATCATGCAGACGGCTGGCGTCGCGGCGCTTCCCGGACTTATTGCCGCGGCCATCGCGATTGGGGCGGCCGCCGGCCTGGCCCCGCAGATTGGCTCGGCTATCTCGGCCGTGGGCTTTTTGGTACTTATGGCCAACGCCACCATGCAGGCGCAGGGCATCCTGTCGATGCTGCCCGTCGCGGTGCTCTTTGCCGCCACCATATCCGGTTGGTGGATCGCCTGGGGCCGCACCGAGGCCGCCGCGAGCGCCGCGCTCACCTGCGCGGTGGCACTTGGCTGTCTAACGGGCGACGCCCTCCTTGCCGCCGGGGTCGCCGCCGGCATCGCGGCCTTTTGGCTCGGCCCGGCAAGCGCCGCGGCCGCCACGGGGATGGGCGCGCTTTTTGGCCGCCTGGCTACGGTTGCGCTTTCCGCCGGAGGCGTGCTGGGGCTCGGCAATGTTGCCGCGGCGCTGGGAGACATGCTCTTCTGGGCTGCCGTCGTGCTTGTCGCGGCGACAGCTGCACTGACATCTCTGCTGCTCAACGCCCATGCCAAGCGTGCCGAGCAGGGCTCGAACCTGGCTGCAATCGCTGCCATCGCCGGCTGCGGAATAGGCACCGCGGCGTCGCTCTGTCTTGCACACCATATGGAAATTGCCAGCCTTGCGGCCGCGGTCGTCGTCAAGGCGGCGGTTGCGGGAACCCTATCCTCTATAATCGTTGGGATATGCCTATATTTGCTCGGATACCAAAGAACCTATACGGAGAGTGATCTTTCGTGAACTTCCTGAACATCTTCGAGGACCACGTGGCCGGCATCTTCGGTGCCACCCGTGCCCCGTTCTCCTTTAAGAAGCTTGCCAAGCAGGCCGCTCGCGACATGGAGGATCAGACTCTGGTGATCAACGGCGTCAACACGGCGCCGGCACTCTATACCATCCTGATCGCCGCCGACGACGATCCCATGCTCGCCCCGTTCTACCCCGAGCTTTCGCGCGAAGTTCGCGAGTTTGTGAAGGCACAGGCCGAAAAGCGCCGCTATGTGTTTGTCGGCGAGCCCCTCGTTCGCTTTATGATCGACCCCCAGCTGCGTGCCGGTAAGTTCTCGGTCTTTGCCGAGAACGTCGACGCCCCCACGCTCGGTCGTCTGTACGAGGAAGAGCGCGCCTACCAGAATGGCCTGGGCCAGAACAACTCGGCCGCAAGCCGCGCCGCAAGCGCTCCCCGCGCCGGTAAGCAGCAATTCGCCGCCCCGCAGCAACAGCGCCCCGCCGCCATGCCCCAGCAGCCGGCGCCCCGTGCCGCCGCTCCCGACCCGCTCGCCGTGGCCGATCCCTTTGCGCCCAACGTCCCCGACCCCGCCGCCGCGCCCATCCCCGTGCCGCAGACCGTTTCTCGTGACGCCCTCGCCGGTATGGGCGGAGCCGCCGCGACCGGCGCCGCCGTGGGCCTTGGCGCCGCGGCCGGTATTGCCTCCAACATGGCGAGCACCCGCGCCCCGCAGCGCCCGCTCGCCCAGCTCGTCGACGTCGTGAGCGGCGAGAGCCACAGCATCACCTCCGCGCAGGTGACCATCGGTCGCGAGCGTTCGGTTTCGGACATCGCCCTGCGCGACCCCAACGTGTCGCGCCGTCACGCCCAGCTCACCTTTACCGGTTCGGACTGGTCGATCGAGGACCTCAATTCCACCAACGGCACGCTCGTCAACAACCGCCGCATCACGCGCTGCCCGCTGCGCAACGGCGACCTGCTGACGTTTGGCCTGAGCACCTTTGAATTTAGGGGATAGTCGCTTATGAACATCGATATCGTCCTTTTTGCAGGCCGCATCGTCCTGGTCGCCCTGCTCTACATCTTCCTGTTCGCCGTCATGAAAACCGGCGTGGGACTCGTACGCGGCCAGCGCCGCGACTCCGCTATCTGGACGATCGATGTGGACAAGGGTCCGCGCGGCATCCGTGGCATCCATGTAGACATGCTCGGCCCCGTCATCGTGGGCCGCTCGCCGTCCTCGGACATCTGCATCAACGAGCCGTTTGTCTCGGCCTCGCACGCACGCTTTTCGCTGCAGGGCCCGGCACTCATCATCGAAGACCTCAACTCGCTGAACGGCACGCTCGTTAACGGCCGTCAGCTGGTGGAGCCCGCAACGCTGCGCGAGGGTGACGAGGTCCAGATTGGCGACGTGGTCATGAAGGTGAAC